>JBJMQX010000057.1:0-47161 GCA_045802455.1 Phenylobacterium sp.
CGCCGGCGCGTCCGCACGCTCAACGGCGTAGAGGTCACGCTTCTTGAACAGCTCTTCAGGGCGATTGCGGAACACCTTGGCGTTGGCGTCTGAGGGGCGGAAGGCGTGGAGCCAGCCGTCCGCGTCCGCAAACCGCCGCAGCAGGGTCGCCGGGACAAAGTGATGTCCCCTAGGGTCCGGCTTTGTCACGTCGCCGTCCGCGGTGGCCAGGTTTGCCGCATGTGCCCGAGAATCGCGGTGAGGTGGTCAGCCGCCTCACTCTCGTAGGCGTCGAGCATCTGGCCGAGATTCACGCGTGGAAAGGTCGCGCGGCCCGCCGCCGCGTCCCAAACCTCATAGGTCAGATACCGGTAGGATTTCGGCTGCCGCCCCATAAAGGCGCGCAGCGGCGTCTTGTTTGGCGAGCGTTTATCGACCGGATGGCCCACTAATTGGTTCCTGAGGTCGCGGATCCTGCTCCAGGCGGCGCCGGTCGCAGGCTTTGGTGCGCCGAGGGCGACGGCCAGCTCCAGAAGGGCATCCTGCTGGATGACCACGGCCTGCATGACGCCCCACACCTCGATGTAAGCTGACATCGCAGACGGCGAGAAGTCGCTCCGGCGATGTGTCCACAGAGCCTCGATGGTGTCCTGCATAAGCAGCATCGCCGTCTCGTACTGGGCGAAGCGATCACTGTTGCCGGGAGCAAGGAAGAGATCTTCCCGGATCGTTGAGGCATGGAAGTGGTCGTAGACCTCGCGACGGAGTGCCATCAGGCGATCCATCAATCCTTCGGCCCCTCTGCGCCCTGGCTGCGCTCCATCTCTTTCTGCCAGATTCGGTGAACTGGATGCGGCAGACAAGGAGACATGAGCGCTAGCCTGACATTCGACTGGAAGCTTAGGCTCAGATGGGCGAACGAATGAGGTCCACTTTCAGGGGCCTGCCTGAACGTCCCCTCCTGGCGCCCCTCCGTGCTCGCAACGCTCACTCGTGAACGCCCGCAAGGGGTCGAACTCGGTCATTGCCCTCCCGGCCCAAGCCGCGCCCTGCCGCAGCGGGCTCTCGGCGCCTCTGTTGTCTATGGGTCGCCCGGACAAGCCGGGCGATGACGATCAGGGATGGGGTGATTGAAGCGTCGACCTAGCTCCAGCCGCTTCGGCTGAGCCTGCGTTACCCGACCAGCTGGGTCCCCTGCCCCGCCGGCTCGCTGCCGCGCAGAGCGAGCGCTGCTTCGCGGCGAGGTCCTTTTCCGCGTAGGGCTTGCGCAGGATCGCGTCGCCGCCGGCCGGCTGTCCCCAGAATGCCGGTCACCCAGATATGCAGGCGATGCAGGGCAAGGCGCGGCGATGCCGAACTCCACCTTGCAGGGTCGGTGCGTATGGGTGGCCGGGACAAGCCCGGCCATGACGATCATTTTATTTGAATTCAATGAGTTGGTTGGGTCTTCGCCCTAAGTCCTGTGCTCACAGACCCGACGTGTGACGGGGTGACCGGCGGGGGCGCGCCAGGGTCGTGGACGCGGGGTTTGGTCAGGCTTGCGCGGCCGCCGCCTTTTCCGCGGCGGACCTCGCGGCGATGAACCGCTCGAGCTCGCCGCTGCGGATCATCTCACGGCGTTCTTCGAGGCCGCGGCGAAGTTCGATCAACACTGGTGCGGCGTGTTCGTTCTTCCGGATCGCAGCCCAGTAGGCGGCGACATTTGCAAGGGCGGGGATCGGCGGGTCGACGCCGGCGGCCGGCATGACCGTTTCGACAAAGAAGAGTCCCGGCACGAGCGCGCAGTCCGCCAGCGTGATGCGGCCGCAGCAGGCGAAGCCGTCCGCGGCGATGAATTTGTCGAGCGCCTTCAGGTTGCGCACCACCTCGCCGGCGAGCTGGTCGGTGACGGCATCGTCGCGTGCGGCGGCGGGCGTCCGACGGGAGAGGGCGCCGGTCAGACGGCCCAGCATGAAGGTGTTGTTCAAGATGTGGACGTCGGCAATGCGGGCCAGCAGGCGGATATGGGCGGTCTCGCGCGGGGTGGCTCCGCGCAGCGACGGCTCGGGATGGATGTCTTCCAGATATTCCGCGATCACTTCGGATTCCGGAATCATGTCGCCATCGACGTCCAGGATCGGCACGCGTCCGATCGGAAACCGCTCGCGGAATTTCGGCATGCCCCAATGGTCCGGCAGCTCGAAGACGATGTCCGAAATGCCCTTGGCGTAGATCTGCATGCGGACGCGCGCTGCATAGGGGCTGAGATCGGCGGAATAGAGCTTCATCATGACGTGACGGTCCTCTTCGCGAGGCGCCGATTGCCGGCGCGTGCTCATTCGTCGTGCGCGGTCACGATCCGCGCCGGCGTCCATCCCGCACGGCGCCGGGCTTCGCGCGCCGGAACATCCTCACCCTCGAAATCCACGGCCACGGGCGCGGTGTCGAAAAGGCCTCGATCGTCGAGGGCCGGCAGGTTGATCACGCCGCGCAAGCCGTCTCCGTCTTGCCAGGTGGCCGCGACCCAGACACCGCAGCGGTCGCAAACATGGAAATCGGTGATGTTCAGGCCGAAGCGATAGGGCGTCGGCGGATCGGCGGGCAGGTAGACACACAGACGTCCGTCGGGATCGGAAATCGCCATGGCGCGATGGCGTCGGCAAAAGCCGCAGCCATCCTCTCGCGGCGTGAAGCTGTGGGGATCCCGTCCGGTGGAGAACTCCAGCTTCAGGCGACCGCAGTGGCAACGTCCTTGGAAGGTCCTCATTGGCTGCACACCCGTTTCGGGAAAGAGCTCGTCGTTCCGGCTCGCCCGGCGTCAGCTAGGCGGCGTGCGGGGCTGGGACCGCGGGCCCTTGCCACGTTTCATTTCAAGATGATCTCGCGAATATATTGCCTGCGCCCAACCTTTCTGTATTCGCTTCGCCCGACCCTAGCCTTGTTCTGGCACTCCGTGCTGCAGATCACTTTCTTGGCGACGTCTTCTTCCTCGACGCCCCTGTCCAGGGCCGCCATGTTCTTGTAGGTGATCCACAGAATTATATCGGGGCGATCCGGTGATGACGGCGTGGCGCTGAAGACCTTGTAATCGATGATTATCCCGGCCTTCTTCGTGGCTTCCATGGTCGGCTTCCACGTGGAATTCAGCCAATCGATGTAGTCTTCAAAATGCCCGTACTCGATCCCTATTTCCTGCACGAGCGTGACCGGTCCTTCAGTATACCGGCGCTCATCCTTGGCCGGCGCATTCTGGGACCGCGCGCCGAGAGGAAGTAAAGAAGCCAGGAGAAACACGGACGCTACAAGAGCTCGAACCATCTTCTATACTCTCCTCTTGATGCATCTTGACGTCCACGCGCCGCTGCGCGCAGGGCCCAGTGCGCTGTCTCAAGCCTTCACGACGAGGTCCATCTCGACGCACGCGCCCAGCGGCAGCGCGGCCACCGCGATCACCGTGCGGGCGGGAAAGGGCGATCTGAAGAACCTGGCGTAGATGCCGTTCAGGGCCGCGTAGTCGCCGATGTCCGTGAGATAGACGCCGGCGCGCACGACATCGTCGAAGCTCCTGTCGGCCGCCTTGAGGACCGCCGCGAGGTTCTGGAAGATGCGTTCCGCCTCGGCCACGAGACCGCCCGCCACCAGCTTGCCCGTCACCGGGTCCTGGCCGACCTGTCCGCTGAAATAGATGAAACCAGCGACCTTGATCGCCTGGGAGAACGGGCCGACCGGCGGCGTGAGTTCGGGCGAGGTGATTACGGTCGTGCTCATGGAAACCTGCTGGGGCCACGGGTGGAGGGGTCACGACGGTGCGGGGCGCTTCGAGGGCTTGCGGGCGTCAGCGGCGTCCCGTGCGGTGACGACGAAGTTCTCCGGCACCTTGATGCACGACCGGAAATTCCACTACTTCATTATAATCACGAGAATAGTGCCGGTTCGGCACGATTGGGATATTCATCGGGAGAACGCCTTAGGGGTCCCCCTTGCTCGAAGACCTGCGCGCCCTCGTCGAATTCGCCCGTGCCGGGTCAATCGCCGGCGCAGCCGATCGCCTGTTCCGGACGCCGTCGGCGATCACCCGGCAACTCCAGAGGCTGGAGGCCGCCTTGGGCGCCGAGTTGCTCGACCGCTCGGTGAAGCCGCCGCGCCTGAACGCGCTGGGCTCCAAGGTGCTGGAACAGGCGCAGGATCTGTTGCGGCGGCAGGAGGCGCTGAAGTCGCTAGCGTCGAGCGACGCCGAACCTCACGGCCTCCTGCGCATCGGGCTCACGCATCCCCTGGCCGTGGGGACGCTCGTCGAGCCGATCCGGGCGCTGACGGAAAAGTACCCCAAGGTCAGGCTGCAGCTGTTGAGCGAGTTCAACGGCGGGCTGTTCAACCGGCTGCTCGCCGGTGAGCTCGACGTCGCCGCCGTGGTCCTGCCGGTGGGCAGGACCGCGCCTCCACCGCTTCTGACGACTGTCGTTGCGACGGACCGCGTGGAGATCGTCCAGGGCGCAGGCGGCAAGGTCGACGGCGATTGGAAGAGCCTGGGCCAGGCCTCCTGGGTGCTCAATCCGTTGGGATGCTTCCTTCGCGCGCACCTGATCGATCAGATGCAGCGCGCCGGTTGCACCCCGATGATCGCGGCCGAGATCCACAACGTGCACCTGCAGCTGGCGTTCGTTCAGTCGGGATATGGACTGGGGCTGCTGCCCGCGAGCTTCATCGCCCGGAACAATTCCCTCGACGCTGTCGAAGTGTTGCGACCCCCGGCATTCGACTTGCGCATGTCCGTCGCGATCGTGCGGGCCGGACAACTCGGCGCCTTGGAGAAGGCCGTCGGACTGCTGGAAGAGGGCGTCCGAAATCTGTTCGACGCCGCCGACACGACGGGGCCTGCGACGGCGGGCCGGAGCGGACCCGCCGGTCCGCGGAAGGCGCGAGCGCGCAAGCCGTCGCCGCGCGCCACCGCCTAGGGCGCGACGTCAGCCGACGAGCTGCGTCCCCTGCCCCGCCGGCTCGCTGCCGCGCAGCAGCGTGCGCAGCTTCGCGGCGAGGTCCTTTTCCGCGTAGGGCTTGCGCAGGATCGCGTCGCCGCCGGCCGCGGCGATCGCGTCGGTGTCGGCGTAGCCGGTGACGAACAGGATCGGCAGGCCGGGCCGGCGGGCGTGGACCTCGCGGGCCACCTCGGCGCCGTTCATGCCGGGCATGGCGAAGTCGACGAGCAGGAGGTCGACGTCCTGGCGGTCGAGCAGGTCGAGCGCGGCGCCGCCGCTGCCGGCCTCGACGACCCCATAGCCCAGGTCCTGCAGGATGGCCGCGGTGACCTCGCGCACGGCGTTGTCGTCGTCCACCAGCAGCACGCGGACGTCCTTCTCCGCCCGCTCGGTCTCCGGTTCTGTCTCCAGGGCGGCGTCGGCGGGGGGATTGGGCGCGCGCGGCAGGAAGACCTTCACCGAGGCGCCCTCGCCCGGGGCGGAATCGATGCGCACGCCGCCGCCCGACTGCTTGGCCAGGCCGTACACCTGGCTGAGGCCCAGGCCCGACCCCTTGCCGACCTCCTTGGTGGTGAAGAAGGGCTCGAACGCCTTGGCGAGGATCTCCGGCGGCATGCCGGAGCCGGTGTCCTCGTCGGCGATCATCACATAGCTGCCGGCGGCGGGCTCCTCGGGACGCTCGGGCGGGCCCAGCGTCACGTTGCAGGTCTCGATGGTCAGCGTGCCGCCCACCTCCATGGCGTCGCGGGCGTTGATGGCGAGGTTCAGGATCACCAGCTCGATCTGGGTGGGGTCGATCATCGCGGGCCACAGGTCGTCCTGCAGCCGGGTCTCGATCCGCACGGCGCCGCCGAGCGTCGCCTGCAGCAGGTCGCGCATGCTGCCGACGGTCTCGTTGAGGTCGACGGCCCGCGGCTCCAGGCGCTGGCGCCGCGAGAACGCCAGCATCTGGGCGACCAGCTGGGCCCCGCGCTCGGCCGCCCGGGACATCATCTTCAGCCGCCGCAGGACGACCGGGTCGTCCAGGGTCTTCTGCATCTGGCGGATGTTGCCCAGCACCACCATCAGGAGGTTGTTGAAGTCATGGGCGACGCCCGAGGTGAGCTGGCCCACGGCCTCCAGCCGCTGGGCCTGGCGCAGCACGCCCTCCATGCGCTCGCGCTCGGCGATCTGTTCGGCGAGCTGGCGGTTGGCGCTGGCGAGCTCGGAGGTGCGTTCCTCGACGCGGCGCTCCAGCAGCGCCTCGGCGGCGCGGATCGTCTCGATGCGCTCGCGCGCCTCGTACTGCCGACGCCGACCCCTGAGCGCCGTCTGGGCGACGCTGACCAGGGTGGTGGGATGGAACGGGCGCTCGAGGAAGGTGACGTTGCCGAGCGCGACGGCCATGCGCCGGGCCGCGGGATTGCGCTCCAGGCCGCCGCCGCGGTGGGCGATCAGCACGATCGGCAGGTCCGACCACGGCGGCTGGTGCTCGATCCAGCGCACCAGCGCCGGATAGTCGGCGCTCTGCAGCGCCTCTTCGGCGATCACCGCGACGCCCACGCCGCTGTCCAGCTCGTCGACCAGGGCGGCGAGGTCCGCGCAGATGTACGGCGGCAGCCGCGCCTCGGTGAGGATGGACGCGGCGATCGCGGCGTCGCGACCGAGCGGCGCCAGGATCAGCACGCGCTCGGATACCGAGGCGACCGGCGCCTCCGGGGTCATGCCGAAGCGTCTCCCATCAGGCCCGAGCCCTCGCCCACGAAATTGGGCACGCCGCGCAGGACGCCATGGAAGCCCTTCAGGGGCTGGCCCACAGTCAGGCCGCGATCCCCGATCTCGAACTCGCGGATGGTCTTCTCGTGACCGCCGGCGCGCTTCTTGATCACCGACATCGCCCTGCGGACCTCGCCGATCGCCTCGAAATAGCGCAGCAGGATGACGGTGTCGGCCAGGTAGGTGACATCCACCGGCGCCTTCATGTCGCCGACCAGGCCATGCTGGGCGACGGTCAGGAAGGTCGTGGCGCCCTGGCGGTTCAGGTACTGCAGCAGCTCGTGGATGTGCAGCAGCAGGAAGTTCTCTTCCGGCATCGAGGCCTGGTAGCCGTTGAGGCTGTCGACGACGACGGTCTTGATGCCTTGGCCGTCGACGCAGTCGCGCACCTGGGCGGTGAACTCGCCCGGCGACAGTTCCGCCGCGTCCACCTGCTGGACGATCAGCTTGCCGGCGTCCACGAGCTTCGGGAGGTCGATCCCCAGCGAACGGGTGCGGTCGTAGAGCAGGCCCAGCTCCTCGTCGAAGGCGAAGAACGCCGCCTTCTCGCCGCGCTGGACCGCGGAGAGGACGAAGTAGAGCGCCACCAGCGACTTGCCGGTGCCGGCGGGGCCCAGGATCAAGCAGCTCGACCCGCGCTCCACGCCGCCGCCGAGGATCGCGTCCAGGCCTTCCACGCCGCTGGGCAGCCGGTCGCGCACGAAGTGGCCGCGGTGCTCGGAGGACACCAGCCGCGGATAGACCTCCAGCCCGCCGGTGCGGATCGTGAAGTCGTGGAAGCCGCCGCGGAACTTGCGCGCGCGGTACTTGACCACCCGCACGCGGCGCCGCTCCGCGCCGTATTCGGGCGAGAGCTCCTCCAGGCGGATCACGCCGTGGGCGACGCTGTGGACCGTCTTGTCGAGGGTCTCGGTGGTCAGGTCGTCGAGCAGCAGGACGGTGGCCTTGTGCTTGGCGAAGTAGTGCTTCAGCGCCAGCACCTGGCGGCGATAGCGCAGCGAGCTCTGCGCGAGCAGGCGGATCTCCGAGAGGCTGTCGATGACGACGCGGCGCGGCTGGATGCGCTCGAAGGCGTCGAAGATCATCCGCGTGGTTTCGCCCAGCTCCAGGTCGGACGAGTAGAGCAGGCTCTGCTGCTGCTGCTCGTCCAGCAGGCTTTCCGGCGGGACGAGCTCGAAGATCTCGATGCCGCCGAGGTCCCAGCCATGCGAGCGGGCGGTGTCGCGCAGCTCCTCCTCGGTCTCCGAAAGGGTGATGTAGAGCGTCTTCTCGCCGAGCGCCGCGCCGGTCCGCAGGAAGCTCATCGCCGCGGTGGTCTTGCCGGTGCCGGGGCTGCCCTCCAGCAGGTAGACGCGTTCGCGGGCGAGGCCGCCCATCAGGATGTCGTCCAGGCCCACGATGCCCATCATGGCGTCGCCTTCGCCCGCCAACCTGTTGCCGTCCATGTCTCGCTCTTCTGTCGCGGCGCCCCCATCGCGCCTCCCCCTGGCGAGCTTAAGCGTACGGGCGCTCAAAGCGTTCCAGCCGGAGGCGGCGGCTGATTACGATTTTGCCGATGCAGGCTCAAGGCCTTGGGCGCGCGCGGCGCCTGTCGATGCGACGTTCTCGCGGCGTCAGGAGACGACGTGCGGGATCCAGGCCGCGGCGCCGCCGACGGCGATCACCCAGACCGCCGCGCGGGCCACCAGGCGCTCGCGGTTGGGCGAGCGGTGGGCGCGCCGCTGCGTCGCCTCGCGCAGGCGCAGGTTCCGCGCCGTGACGACGGCGGGGACGATCGGGGCGCGGCGGCGGACGGTTGCGGAGCTGGACACGGGCGGCAGGTTTCTATTCGGGGCCAAGCGTCACCGGGACGCGATGGCCGGGAGATAGGCACGCCCGCCCAGCTGCACAATCGGCAAGTCCGCCGAGATGTTCTGCAAGTCCGCCGAGCCTGGCTGTAAGCCCACCCGCCACCTGCCTGCCGCGCGGCGCCGCTCTGTCGCTTCAGGGCTTCAGCACGACCTTCACGCAACCGTCCTGCTTGTCGCGGAAGGTCTTGTACATCTCCGGCCCGCGGCCCAGCGGCGCGGTGTGGGTGACCACGAAGGTGGGGTCGATCTCGCCCTCGTCGATGCGGCGCATCAGGTCGTCCACCCAGCGGCGCACGTGGGTCTGGCCGGTGCGGATGGTCAGGCCCTTGTTCATCACCGCGCCCATCGGGATCGAGTTGGAGAGCCCGCCGAAGACGCCGGGCACGGAGACGGTCCCGGCCGCCTTGCAGGCCATGAACGCCTCGCGCAGCGCGATGGGACGCTCGGTCTCCAGCTTCAGCGCGGTCTGGGCGCGGTCGACGAACTCGAGCACCGGATTGGGCCCGTGCGCCTCCAGGCCGACCGCCTCGATGCACTTCTCGGGGCCGTGGCCGTCGGTCATCTCCTTCAGCGCCGGGATCACCTTCTCCTGCTTGCGGTCCAGCACCTCGGCGCCCAGGCCCCTCGCCTTCTCCAGGCGCTCGGGCACGTCGTCGATGGCGATGACCCGCTTGGCGCCCTGCACGAGGGCCGACTGGATCGAGAACAGGCCCACCGGCCCGCAGCCCCAGACGGCGACGGTGTCGGTCGGCTGGATGTCGCAGAAGGCCGCGGCCTGCCAGCCGGTCGGCAGGATGTCGGAGAGGAACAGGTACCGCTCGTCCGGCCCGTCCTTGGGGACCTTCACCAGGGTGGTAGCGGCATAGGGGACGCGCAGGTACTCGGCCTGGCCACCGGCGTAGCCGCCGGTGATGTGCGAGTAGCCGAAGATGCCGGCGGTGGTGTCGCCGAAGAAAGCCTTCGCCAGGTCGGCGTTGCGGTTGGTGACCTGGCAGACGGAGAAGTTGCCGGCCAGGCACTGCTCGCACTCGCCGCAGGTGATCTGGAACGGCACGACCACGCGGTCGCCGACCTTGAGGCCGCGGGCGGCGGCGTCCGGCCCCACCTCGACCACCTCGCCCATCGGCTCGTGGCCCATGACGTCGCCGGCCAGCATGGTCGGAACGAAGCCGTTCATCAGGTGCAGGTCCGACCCGCAGATGCAGGTCGAGGTGATGCGGACGATGGCGTCCTTCGGATCCTGGATGATCGGGTCGGGCACCTCCTCGCAGCGGAGGTCCTTCTTGCCCTGCCAGCAGATCGCTTTCATGTCGAACTTCCCCTCTAGGCGCAGTTGCGCTTGACGCTGGTCATGCGGATGGCGGCGGCGACGTCGAGCGCGGTCACGGCCAGCACCACGCCCAGCGCCAGGCGGGCGTTGCCGCGCTGCGGATTGCTGCGGCGGGTGAGCCGGCCCAGCAGCGCGATGTCGAAGGCGTCGCCCAGAACGCGGGCCCAGAGCGCGGACTTGCGCGTGGGGTCGGAGAAGAGCGCCACGCCGGTCGCCATCTCGCGTGCGCCGAAGAGGGCCTGGGTGACCTGCGGCGCCGTGCGGATGCCCAGGAAACGGTTGACGCCGTTCGGCGCCAGCAGGCCCCAGAGCCCGAGGCCGATGGCGTTCTGCCCCAGCATGAAGGAGACCTGCGGGACCACGGCGGGCTTGGCGCGCACGCGGTCGGTGGCCAGCGTCATGGTCTTGCCGCCGGGCAGGCGGAAGGTGTGCGACGGGGTGTCCGGGGTGGGGACGTGAGCCTCGGACGCGCGCGGCGCCTCCCAGCTACGGGCTTCGGCGAACCCCTCGCCGGCTTTGGCTTTCTTGCGGCGCGGTTGCGCGGATGGCGATGGGGCGTCCAGCGACACGGGGGCTGCTCCGGGGCTAGGTGGGGTGATCCCCCGGAGACTGGCGAAGGCCGGCGTCTGTTCCGCCCTTGCCTCAAATCTTGTCTTCAATAATGCGGCGGGACGTCGCCGGTGGAGAGATAGGCCAGCAGGGTCCTGCCCGGCAGGAAGAAATAGCCGCCGCCGCGCATGGTCACGAACCGCGGCGGCGCGGGCAGGACGACCGGCCCGTCCAGGGTCGGGATGGTGAAGCCGGTGTTGGTCTGCGGCCCGCCGGCCAGCACCGGGTCGCGCTGGCCCTGCAGGGTGATCGGGCAGCTCAGCGAGATCACGTTGCCCAGCGCCCAGGTCTGCTGGACGAACTCGAACTGCCGCTCCAGGTCGCCGTTCAGGCAGGCGAACAGCAGCCCGCCCTTCTGGCCGGCCTTCGGCTCGTACTTGCGGCCGACGCGCAGGATGCGGTGGCGGTTGCTGATGTCGATCTGGTCCTGCGAGCCGGGGTTGATGCTGTCGCGCGGATTGGCCCGGCGGATGTGCGAGCCGAACGGGCAGCGCAGGCCTTCGGGGTCCTCCTCGCCCAGGCGGAAGCTGTTCTCCTTGATGATCGCGTCGGTCCCGGAGGCGGTGTAGGGCGAGCGGACCAGCGGCGCGCCGTTGCGCCAGCGGCCCATCAGCTTGGCGGCGATGAACTCGGCGTCCATGACGTAGGGCGGCCCGAGCCGGGTCTTGAGGCGACGGGCCTGCTGGTCGCAGTAGCCCTGGAAGGCGGCGTCGTCCTGCTCCAGCTGGCGGATCACCAGGAACGAGCCGTTGCGGCCCACCGCGCGGGGACTGTTGACGTCGTTGGCGCTGGGATCGATCGGGGCATCGCAGACCGGCAGCATATTGTCGGGGTCGAGGATGGCGGCCATCCGCGGGCCCGGCGGGACGTTGCCGCGGTTGTCGGGGTAGCCGAGGACGAACTCGCCCGGCTCGACCATGTGCATCGGGTCGCCGCCGCTCTTCAGGCCCTTGTAGGTGCCGCGGATCACCGGCTGGGAGCCGCCGTCGGCGAACCCGAACGGCTCGAGGTTGTCGGCACGGTCGAAGGACTTCAGCGGGATGTCCTGCACCAGCTTGGCGCGGTGGGTGCGGCCGAGGCCAGCGATCTGGGCGCGCACTTTGGCGAAGGCGGCCGCGTCCTGGGCGTAGATCATGAGCGCGACGGTGGGCGTGCGCGGCTGCCCAGGGGGCTCCTGGCCCCACCACCAGTACTGCGGATCGTTGTCGCCGGTGTCGCCCAGGATGCGGGCGCGATGCGGTGCGGCCATGCCGTCGAGGAAGGCCGGCGGGAAGGTCTCCACCGTCGCCTCGGGCAGGCCGAAGGCGCGCAGGCCGGGGGCGCTGATCGCGAGCTGGATCACCGCGTTGATCCGCGGGTCGTCGCGTACCTTGCGGCCGTCGCCGAACGCGACCAGCGGACCCAGCGCCTTCAGCCAGCGCCGCGCCTGGGCGACATCGGCGGGCGCGCGCCAGATCTGGCAGGCGGATTCCGGCATGAAGCCCAGGCCGCCGAACACCAGGCTCTGGATCTGGCTGGTGGTCATGTTGCCTTCGGGCCGGAGCGCCGAGCCGAAGCGGCTGAGCCAGCGCGCCGCGTCGTCCTCGGTGAGCGCGGCGGCGAGCCCGCGACGGATCGCGGCGTTGGCGCGAATGGTGTCGGTGACCAGCTCCGGATAGGCCGAGTACCAGAACCGGGTCGGGACCATACTCTGGCGGGCGTAGCGCTTGAACCGCTCGCCGTCGGTGGCGCCGTCCTGGATCAGGTTCTGAGTCTTCGGGAAGCCGATGGTGTTCGACCAGACGGCGGTCAGACCGAAGTGCGCGAGCGTGATGAAGTCCTCGAGGTAGGCTTCCCAGCTGCCGCCGTAGTTGGAGAGGAAGATCAGGTCGTCGGAGCCGGGCGGCGTCACCCAGCGGGCGAAGTGGATGGTGCCGATCGGGCCCAGGTAGCCCGGCTGGTAGAGCCGCGGGCCCAGCGTGCCCACGCCCCAGAACGCGAGCCTGAGCGTGAAGGCCCGCAGCCAACCGGGCTTGCGCTGGGTGACCGAGACCATGTGGTTCTGGGCGACGAAGTTCTCGCGTTCCAGGATGGCGCCCAGGGTCGGGGCGTCGGGCGCGCGGTCGCTGGTCCAGTCGTCCTCCTCCTGGCGGCGGAGCTGCAGGTAGACGAGCGCCGCGGCGATCAGGCTCGCGCCCAGGAAGACCAGCCCGGCCAGCACCGCGCCCTTGAGGAAACCCAGGGCGAACATCGCGGCCATGCGCCAGAAGGCGCCCTCGCCGCGGCCGGCCAGATAGCCGCTGAAGGCCGCCCAGAGCGCGACCAGCAGCAGGGCGGGCCAGAGGAAGGTGACCACGAAGGAGACCGCCGCCTGGCCGATCACGACGGCCAGCGGCAGGGGCGTGAACAGCGGCTCGCCCTCGGGCAGCGTCAGGGCGGGATCGGCGGGGCCCAGCTCGTGGCGGATGGCGTCCAGCCGCTCGAGCGCGGTCATCCCCTGCTTCTGCCGGCCCAGCATGTCGCGCAGCTTGGGCGCGAGCACGGCCTCCTGGCGGATGCGTCCGACGGTCATGCCGGGGGCGCCGGAGTGGGCCAGGCCCGGCGGGTCGCTCCAGCGGAAGCCCGGGGCGATGACCTTGCGCGTCAGGTAGGCGGTGAGCTCGCCGCCCGGCCAGTCGGCGGCCAGCGAGAAAACGGCGGTAAGCTCCGGGCCGATCGCCTGGACGATCTGGGCGAGCGCGCGGGCCTGCGGGCCGTCGGCGGAGAACTCCAGCAGCAGGTGGGCCTTGCCGGGCGTGCGGCTGGCCAGCGCATGCAGGCTCATGAAGTGGACGCCGAGCGCGCCCTGCGTCGCCTCGATGCGGTCGCGGGCCGCTCCGCCGCACGGGTTGCCCAGGGCGTCGATCCTCGCCTCGGCCTGCGCCAACCGCCCGGGCGCGAGCGGGGCCACGATGGTGACCATCACCTGGCTCATGTCGCGCTCCCGAAGCTGAGCGGCAGGTGCGCCGGGAACGGGCCCGCCCATTCCATCGGCCCGAGGCGGCTGGGGCCCTTGGCCAAGAGGCCCGCCACCAGCATGGGGATCTGCCAGCCGTTGATGGCGCGCCCGGCGCAGGGGTGCAGGCCCTGGCCGGTGTGCAGGTAGGACCCGAACGGCCGGGTCGGATCCAGGCGGAAGGGCTCGGGGAAGGCGTCGGGATCGAGCTGGGCCGCCTCGGTCCAGAGGATCACCTTGTCGCCGGCGCGGACCTCGGTCCCGCCGAGGCGGGTGTCCGTGGCCGCCTGGCGGATCAGGATCGGGCCATGCGGCCAGAAGCGCAGCGCCTCCAGCACCCAGCCGTAGGTGCGCGCGCGGTCGCCCGCGTCCGCACGGGCCAGCGCCAGCCAGCGCGGCGCGCCGACCAGCACGCTGATCGCCTTGGCGACGGCGGTGGCGGTGGTGTCGATGCTGCCGACCAGCATGCCGCCCAGGGTGCGGCGGGTCAGGTCGTCATTGGCGCCGGCCGCGAGAAGGGCCCCCATCATGTCGCGGCCCAGGTCGCCCGACTTGCGCCGCCGCGCGATCTCGGCGTCGAACCAGCCGGTGAGCCGGTGGGCGGCGGTCATGGCGCGGGCCTCGACCTTGGCGTCGCCGGTGAGGTTCAGGAAGCAGTGGTCGAAGATCGCCCGGGCGGCGTCCATGAAGTCGGCCTGGGGCTCAGGCGCGATGCCGAACAGCCGCCGCGCGGTCGCCGCCGCCACTGGCCGGGCGTAGCCCTCCACCACGTCGATCGACCCCGAGCCGGCCGCGGAGAGGCGGGCGTCGACGTCGGCCTGGGCCTGGGCGCGCAGGTCGTCGAAATCGACGGCGGCCAGCGCCTGGTAGAGCGTCTGGCGCTCGCGGGCGAGCTCGGCCGAGCGGTCCATGCCGAGGATGAAGTGGTAGCCGATGGTGTCGAAGCGCGCCGCGTTCACCGGCGCCAGGATGAAGTCCAGGTCTCGGTCCAGCGCCTCGGCGATGTCGCGGTAGCGGCTGGCCAGCACCACGGAGCCCAGCCTGAGCGGGCGGCCGGCCATCCGCCCGATGTCGATGCCGACGCGGGACGCGAGGAACGGCAGAGCGCGCGAGGCGACCAGTCCGCCCAGCCCCGGCGCCTTGCCGGCCGGCGTGGCGATGGACCCGGCCGCACCTGCTCCGCCCATGAGCCTAGCCCCCGCCTCGGCCGTGGCGTCAGCGCCCGCCGAGTTCCCGTTCGCCGAACCCTAGCATTTGTTCGGAAATCGCCAAGGTAGAACCGGAGGGCGGACGTCAACGAGGGGTAGAGTTGGGGCGGCGACATCTGTCCGCTCTGGCAGGGACAACCGCCTCGCGTGCAGCGGCCGTCCTGCTCGGGCGGCTCGACGCTCCGGGACTGGGGTTTCACCCTAGCGTCCGGCTCAGCGTCCGCCGGTAAGGTCAGGCACTCAGCGCCGGCCCTTCAGGCGGCCTCATGCCAATGAGGGCATCATGACAGCGACCCACCACTTCCTGACGCCGGCCGCCATGGCGATCCCCAAGGAGGGCTACTTCGAGAAGGTGGACGGGCCCTACGGCCCCGCCTTTCCCAAGACGCCGGCCAACTATGGCTTCTCGCTGCTGGCGAAGGTGATCCCCGGCCGGGAGGCCGCGGTGCGCGCCCACGGCCAGAGCATCGAAGCGGCGATCAAGGAAAACCCGACCTTCCTGGCGCCCCTGAAGCTGCACTACCTGCGCTGGCTGGTGTTCCCGATCGGGGACGACCTCTACTTCATGTACCAGGGCATCTTCGACACCGACTTCGACAAGTACACCGAGGACGCGGTCGAGCTGTTCAAGCTGTCGGGCCTCATCACCGTGTTCGAGAACCTGGAGGGGTTCCCGAGCGATTGGAGAACCAACCCGGCCGCCTTCGTCGTCTTCTGCCGGGAGCATCAGGTCCCCAGCTTCCTCGAGTACGGGGAATATCCCTATGTCTCGACGGACGAGATCAAGAAGGCGCTGCACCTGAAGGCCGCGCTGAGCGAAGCCCTGGACCAGCTGCAGTAGCGGCGGCCGGCGATGAGCGAACCGGCCCGCACCTATAACCAGGCCCACGCGCCGAGGGCCTACACCCCCGGCCGCCGGCGCGTCAGCATCTACATCTCGTGGAGCTATCCGGCCGAGGCGAACCGCAACATCGCCGAGCTGGACCACCGCTTCTCGACCATGACCGAGGTGCGCCGGGTGCTCTGGCCCGCCTACGAGGTCCCGCGGTTCGCCGACCCGCTGCAGTTCCAGCAGGGCATCGCCGGCTCGCTGGAGCTGTTCTTCTGGGCCTGGGTCCCGTTCCAGCGGCTCGTGGGCGAGGTGACCGGACACGCCGCGCCGGTGTTCCAGCGGGTGGACCAGGCCGGCTTCGCCCTGCCGCTGGACGAGCGGGTGCTGGACGACACCGACACGCTGTTCCTGTTCGGCCTGGACCACAACGTGACCGGCCAGACGCCATCCGACGCCGAGGCCGAGGCGCTGCGCGCCTGGCTGCGGCGGGAGGGAACCTGCCTGGTGATCGGGCCGCACCATGATGTGGGCGCGACGGACGACCTGGACCAGCGGGCGATGGAGTACGCCCACCACGGCGACCTCTTGGTGCCGCACCAGCAGCGGTTCGGCGCCTATGCGATCGGGCTGTTGCAGGCGCTGGGGATCCCCGTGGAGAACCGCTGGGCGTTCCGGCCGGCCGTGCGGCCGGGAACCGTGAACAAGATCGCGCCGCTGACGGCGCTCCGCGACGCCGATGCCAGGGGCTGGCTCGAGGGCGTCGAGAGCCTGAATTTCCACATGCACCTGCCGCACTATGCGCTGACCCGCGACGACGGGACCGCGAAGGTGCTGGCGCGCCAGGCGATCGACCTGTCGCGGCCGCATCCGTTCACCGCGGACGGAGAGACGGCGTTCAACACCCTGGTGTGGGCGCCGCCGGCGGGCGACCGCGCGGGCGACGTGGTGGTCTGCGATTCCACGGTCTTCAGCACCCTCTTCGGCGCCGACGAGAGCCTGGAGCGGTTCTGGAAGAACCTCGTGTCGGCCTGAGGCCGCGTGATGGCCGACGACTTGGGCGTTCCCCTGCTGGAGCTGGAAGACATCCAGAGCGGGGTGCTGCGGCCCCGGCCCTCGCCCTACGCCGCCACCTACATCCTGCTGCGCATGGACGAGCGGCGGGCGGGCCGTGAACTGCTGCGGCGGCTGAGCGACGTCGTCACCTCGGCGGCGGCGCCCGATCGGCCCGGCCGCGACACCTGGGTCAGCGTGGCCCTCACCTTCGAGGGACTGAAGGCGCTGGGCGTCCCGCAGGCGTCGCTGGACAGCTTCGCGTGGGAATTCCGGCAGGGCATGAGAGCGCGGGCCGCGGCGCTGGGGGACGTGGGCGAGAGCGCGCCGGAACACTGGGAAACCCCGTTCGGGACCGCCGACATCCACGTGATCCTGGTGGGCGTGGCGCCCGACGCGGCGGCGCTGGAAACCGCGCTGAGCCGGGGCCGCGAGGCGTTTACCGACCTCGCCGGGGTTGAGCCGATCTGGCGGCAGGACTGCTACGCGGCCCCCGACGAGAAGGAGCCCTTCGGCTTCCGGGACGGGATCAGCCATCCGGCCATCGAGGGCAGCGGCGTGCCGGGGACCAATCCGCTGGAGCGCCCGCTGAAGGCCGGCGAGCTGGTGCTGGGCTACCGCGACGAAATGGGGGCCTTTCCACCGACGCCGCAGCCCGACGTGCTCGGCCGCAACGGCTCCTACGTGGCCTTCCGCAAGCTGCACCAGAAGGTGGCCGAGTTCCGCAGGCGCCTGCGGGACAGCGCCAGCGGGCCTGGCGACGAGGAACTGCTGGCCGCCAAGATGATGGGCCGCTGGCGGAGCGGCGCGCCGTTGGCGCTCTGCCCGCTGCACGACGACCCGGCGCTGGGCGCGGACCCCACGCGCAACAACGCCTTCCTGTTCCGGGCGGACGACGCGACCGGCTATGCGACGCCGCCGGGCTCGCACGTGCGGCGCTGCAACCCCCGCGACTCGGAGGTGGCCGGCGTCGTTCGGCTGCACCGCATGATCCGGCGCGGCACCGCCTATGGCCCGCGGCTGCCGGACGCGGCGACGCAGGACGACGGCGCCGAGCGCGGGCTGATGTTCGCCTTCGTGGGCGCCCACCTGAAGCGGCAGTTCGAGTTCGTGCAGTCGGAGTGGATCAACGGCGGCGAATTCCTGGGCCTGGGCGACGCCAAGGACCCGATGGCGGGCTCCGCCGACGGGACGGGCGGCTACACGATCCCGCGGCGGCCGATCCCGCGGCGCCTGCAGGGGCTGGCGAGCTTCGTGACCACCCGCGGCGGCGAGTACGCGTTCATGCCGGGCCTTCGGGCCCTGCGCTGGCTGGCCGAGCTGACCGACGAGCCGGGAGGCGCCGCGTGACCGACGTGGTGGTGATCGGGGCCGGGCCCGCGGGCGTGATGGCATCGCTGCGGGCGGCCGAGCTTGGCGCGCGGACCACCCTGCTCACCAGCGGCGCGTTCGGCGGCATGGCGGCGAACGACGGGCCGGTCCCGGTCCGCACCCTGGCCCATGCCGCGCGGCTGATGCGGGAGGCCCGGCAGCTCGGCGCCTATGGCGTCACCGTGAGCGAGCCGGCGCTCGACTATGGCCGGCTGCTGGCCCGGGTGGCCGAGGTGGTGCGTGACGTCGGCCGCAAGTCCGCCCTGCGCCGTCAGGTCGATGCGGCGGGTGTCGCGGTCTTTGAACGGGAAGGCCCCGCCCGCTTCGTCGACGCCAACGCGATAGAGACGGCGGCGGGCCGCCGGGTCCGCGCCGACAAGGTCATCCTGTGCACGGGCGGGGTCAGCCGGCGGTTGCCCATTGCGGGTTTCGAGCTCACCGCCACGCACAGCGACGCCTGGTCGCTGTCCGCGGCGCCCACGTCGATGCTGGTGATCGGCTCGGGCGCGACCGGCGCGCAGGTGGCCTCGGTGTTCAACGCGTTCGGGACGAAGGTCCGGCTGTTCGAGGCCGGGCCGCGCATCCTGCGCACCGAGGAGCCGGAGGTCTCGGCCTGTGTCGCGGCCGCGTTCCGCGCATCGGGCGTCGAGGTCAACGAGGACTTCGGCAGCATCGAGTGCTTCGAACGGACGCCCGGCGGGGTGCGGATGACCTATGCGAAGAACGGCGTCCGCAAGAGCGCCGAAGCGGCGCTGGCCGTCGTGGCGGTGGGTTGGACGGCCGAGACCACGGGCCTGAACCTGCCGGGCGCGGGCGTCGAGACCGACAACCGCGGCTTCATCCGCACCGACACGCACCAGCAGACCAGCGCGCCCCACGTGTTCGCGGCGGGCGACGTCACCGGCGTGCGGATGCTGGCGCCGCAGGCGCTGCAGGCGGGCTTCACGGCGGCCACCAACGCCGTGCAGGGGCCGACCGAGGCGGCGGCGCAGCCGGTCAATCCCGTGGGCAGCTTCACCGACCCTGAGTACGCCCAGGTGGGCCTGGGCGAAGCGCCGGCGCGCGAGGCGCATGACGTCGCCGTCGTGACCGTCGGGTTCAGTGAAACCACCCGAGCGATCATCGACGGCCGCACGGCGGGCTTCTGCAAGCTGATCGTCGATCGGCCGAGCCACGCGATCCTGGGATGCCACCTGGTGGGCGAGCGCGCCGTGGACGTGGCGCAGCTCGCCGCCGTGGCGATGGCCGGAGCGATGACGGTGGACGCCCTGGCGCGCGTGCCGCTCAGCTTCCCGACCTACGCCGGCGTCCTGGGCCGCGCCGCGGCGGTCGCGGCGCACACCCTCAATCGCGGCCCCGGCGTTCAAGGTCTAGGCGCCGCGGACCTGCTGTGACGCGCCCCTCATGAGGGCCCTCCGCGCGCTGGCGGCCGCGGCGGCGGTCTTCGGCTTCGCCGCGACCGCGCGGGCGCAGGACGACGGCCCGCGGGTCTATCAGCTGGCACCCGTCGGCGCGCGCAACGTCACGGCCTTCCTGGTGAACAAGCGCGGCAACGAGACGCCGGAGCCGGGATCGATCAGCCCCGGCTCGGAGATCGACACCGATATCCTGGTCTTCCGCTACGCCCAAACATTCGGGTGGCAGGGCCATTCCGTCACGCCGTTCCTGATCCTGCCTGTGGGCAAGGTGCGCTCGACCGGCGCGTCCGCCAGCTCGGGGCTCGGCGACATCCAGGTCGGCGGCTCGGTCGGCCTGATCGGCGCCCCGGCGCTGTCGCCGGAGGCGTTCGCGGCGTTCAAGCCGGGCTTCGGGACGGGGCTGCTCGCGCGGATTTATTTCCCCACGGGGGCCTACAGCGCGGGCCAGCCGGTGAACCTCGGCGCCAACCGCGTCGCCTACCAGCTCGGCCTGCCCACCGTGTTCGCCCACGGCGCGTCTTACCGCGATCCGGCGCTGACGAGCCTGGAGGTCCTGCCGACCCTGACGGTCTACGAGACCAACGAGGATCCGCACCACGCCCACCACAGCGCCAAGGACCCCCTGTTCAGCGTGGAGGCGCACCTGACCCGTAACCTGGGGCGCCGCGTGTGGCTGTCGGCGGACATGCTCTACCGGCTGGGCGGGGAGACGACGACCGACGGGCGGGCCGACCACAACGGCGTCGAGGGATGGTCGGCGGGCTTCAGCGCCGCCTTGCCGTTCGTCTCGAAGACCAGCCTGATCCTCACCTACGAGCACGTGATCGAGCGCAACGACGACGGGCCCGACGGCTGGTTCTTCCGCACCGCGCTGGTGGCGCCGTTCTAGGCTGGGGGGCGGCGCGCCCCGCTACCCGCGCACCACCGCCTCGTAGGCGGCGTGGGCGGCGGACTGGCCCTTGGCAAGGGCGGCCTTGAGCCGGCGGAAGTCGCGGGCGCCGCCGGCGCGGGCGAGGAGCGCCTTGAAGGCGGCCGGCTCGCGAGCCGGGTCGGCGTCGTCGTCGAGGGCGACCTTGAGGAGCTGGGTCAGGTCCTGCTGCAGGCGCCAGGCGTGCTGCAGGGCCTGCAGCGGGCCGGCCGGCGCGAGCCGGGCCTGCGCGAAGGCGGCGAGCGCATCGGCGGTGTGCGGCTCCAGCGGCCCGCCCTCGGCGGCGTGGGCGAGCTGCAGGAATTGGGCGGCGAACTCGATGTCCACCAGGCCGCCCTCCCCGAGCTTCAGGTCCCAGTCGCCCTTGGGCGGGCGCTCGCGGGCCATCAGGTCGCGCATCTCGCGCACGTCGTGGGCGGTGCGGGCGCGGTCGCGAGGCCGGCGGAGCGCCGCCTCGATGGCGGCCTGGGTCTCGCCGGCGAAGGCGGCGCTGGTCGCCCAGGCGACCCGGGCGCGGGTCAGGGCCAGAAGCTCCCAGGTCTCGGCCTCGGCCGCGTAGTAATGCTGGAACGCCGCGTGGCTGACCGCGACCGGGCCCTTGGTGCCGGTGGGGCGCAGCTGCATGTCCACCTCGTAGAGCCCGCCCTCGGTGGTCTGGGCCGAGAGCGAGGCGATCAGCCGCTGGGTGAAGCGACCGAACCAGGTCACCGCGTCCCAGCCCTTCAGCGACGAGGCGCCGGCCGCGTCGGCAGGGCGGTAGAGGGTCATCAGGTCGAGGTCGGATCCGGCGCTCATCTCGCGCGAGCCGCACTTGCCCAGCGCCACGACGGCGATCTCGCCGTCGAAGCCGCCGCCGACGCGGCGGACCTCGGCCAGCGCGGCCGGGGCCAGCACCTCGATGCAGAGGTCGGCGAGGTCGGCGAAGGCCTTGCCGGCGTCCTCGGCGCTGGCCGCACCGCTCATCACTTGCACGCCGACCCGGAAGGCCTGCTCGCGCTGGACCACGCGCACGGCGTCCATGACGGCCTCGAACCCGCCGTCGGCGCCCTGCCCCATGGCCTGCTGCACGGCGCGGTCCATGACCGCCCGGTCCTCGGCGATGTCGACCGGGTCGAAGAAGCCGGCGTCGAGCATGGCGTCGATGGCGGCCGGCCGGCGAGCCAGGGTGTTGGCCAGTCGCGGGGCGAAGGCCATCACCTGCACCACCAGCTCGAAGAGCTTCGGCTGGGCCAGGAAGAGCGACTGCAGCTGCACGCCGGACGACAGGCGCGCGAAGAAATCGCCGAAGCGGTTGAAGGCGGGATCCGGCGAGCCGGTCGCCTGGGCGGCTTCCAGCAGCCGCGGCGCGAGGCGGGTGAAGAGCTCGCGGCCCCGCTCGGTGGCGGTGGCGGGGATGTGGCCGTGGTGCCAGGCGCGGATGGTCTGGGAAATGCGCGGCGGGTTCGAGAAGCCCATCCGGCCGAGCGTCGCCAGGGTCTCGGGGTCGTCGTCCACGCCGGTGAAGACCAGGCTGCCGAACGTCGACGAGAGCTGCTCCTCCTCCGGGAAGAGCTCGCCGTAGCGGGCGTTGACGGTCTTCAGGGTCCGGGTGATCGCCGCGTCGAAGGCGGCCAGGCGCTCGTAGCCGGCGAGCGCGGCGATCTTCCGGCGGTCGGCGTCGGCCTCGGGCAGGCGATGGGTCTGCTCGTCGGCGATCATCTGGATGCGGTGCTCGACGGCGCGGAGCAGGGCGTAGGCCTGGGCGAGCTCGGCGGCGGTGGCGGGCGCCACGTGCCCGGCGTCGACCAGCGCCTGCAGGGCGTCCAGGGTGCGGCGGCTGCGCAGGCCCGCGTTGCGGCCGCCCAGGATCAGCTGCTGGGTCTGCACGTAGAACTCGATCTCGCGGATGCCGCCGCGGCCGAGCTTGAGGTCGACGCCCTTGGCCGAGATGCGCTCGTCCACCTTGTGGGCGTGGATCTGGCGCTTGATCGAGTGGATGTCGGCGATGGCGGCGAAGTCGAGGTTGCGGCGCCAGACGAAGGCGGAGAGCTCGCCCAGGAAGGCCTCGGCGGCGGGCACGTCGCCCGCGCAGGCCCGGGCCTTGATGAAGGCCGCGCGCTCCCAGTTCTGGCCGACGCTCTCGTAGTAGTCGAGGGCGGCGGGGACCGGCACGGCGGGCTGGGTGGAGGACGGGTCGGGCCGCAGGCGCAGGTCCATGCGGAAGACGTAGCCGTCGGCGGTGCGGGCCTGCATCAGCTCGCTGAGCCGCTGCGTCAGGCGCACGGCGAACTCCTGCGGATCGAGGCCGTCCGCCAGCGGCAGGCGGTCGGGCTCGAAGAACACGCTGACGTCGATGTCCGAGGAATAGTTCAGCTCGAAGGCGCCCTGCTTGCCCATGGCGATGCAGAACCAGCCGGGCACCGGGCCTTCCGGTCCCTCGCCCAGGCGGGTCAGGCGCCCGGCCGCGAGCTCGCCGCGGGCGGCGACGGCCAGCGCCGCGGCGACGGCGGCGTCGGCGAAGCGGGTGAGCGCGCCGGTCACTTGGTCGAGGTCCCAGACCCCGCCGAGGTCGCAGAGCGCGGTCAGCAAGTGCAGCTCGGCCTTCAGCTCCCGTAGGCGCCGTTGCGCCGGCTCGTGGGCGAGGCCGGCGGCGGCGTGGGTCGCCTCGAGGATGGCGGCCAGCCGCTGGTCGGGGTCTGCGGCCAGCAGGGCGTCGAGCCGCTCCGGATCGCGGCGCGCCAGGCCGGTCAGGTAGGAGGAGGCCGCGAACACCGGGGCCAGCGCCGGCCAGGCGCGCTCAAGGCGCTCGCTCCAGTGGCTCTCGGCGATGATCTCGCGGGTCCGCTCGGCGGCCTTGGCGTCGGCCACCGGACCGCAGGGCTGGAGTGCGTCGCCAAGCATCATGCGCGGTTCTTTGCCAGCGCAAGGCGCAGGCCGCCAGGGCGGCGTCAGGCCCTGGGCAGCACGAGGGCCACGCGCAGGCCGGGACCCATGTCGCCGACCTTGCCGGGGCCTTCGGCGAGCTCCAGGCGTCCGCCATGCGCCTCGGCGACGGCGGCGACCAGCGAGAGGCCGAGGCCCGCGCCCGGCTCGGAGCGGCTGTTCTCGAGACGGACGAAGCGTTCCACCACCCGCTCGCGGTCACCCTCGGGCACGCCGGGGCCGGTGTCGGTGACCGAGAACTCGATCTCGCCCGACGAGCGGCGACGCACGCGCAGCATAATCGCGCCGCCGGAGGGCGTGTACTTGACCGCGTTGTCGAGGATGTTGGCCAGCGCCTGGGCGATGAACTCGCGGTTGCCGCGCACGCTCAGCTCGCGGGCGAGCTCGGCCGAGAAGTCGATGCCCTTGTCCTCGCAAAGCGGCTCGTAGAGCTCGGAGATGTCGGCGGCGAGCTGGGCGGGATCGAACAGCACCGGGTCCGGGGCCGTGCCGGCCGCCTGCAGCCGGGCGATCGAGAGCACCGCGCCGAAGGTCTTCAGCACCCCGTCGGTGTCCTCCAGGGCCTGGGCGAGCGCCTGCTTGGGATCGCCCTTGCCCGCATCGACATCGAGGAAGGCCGCCTCGAGGCGGGCCCTGAGCCGGGTCAGCGGCGAGCGCAGGTCGTGGGCGATGGCGTCGCCGGCGTGCCGGTGGCCGGCCATCGAGCGCTCCAGCCGGTCGAGCATCTCGTTGACGCCCGCGGCCAGCTCGTCGAACTCGTCGCGGGTGCCGCGGACGTGGGCGCGGGCCCCCAGGTCGCCGTTGCGCACGGCGTCGACCACGCTGGTCAGGCCCGCCATCGAACGGGTGACGTTGCGGGTGAAGAGCACGCCGCAGGCCAGGCCCAGGACCACGACCAGGACCAGCGCGCCCCAGAGCGCGTTGACGATCTTGTTCACATAGGCCTCGTCCTCGCCGATGTCGGCGCCGACGAACAGCAGCTCGCCGCCCGAGAGCCGCCGCTGCAGGCCGCGGGCCGGGTGGCGCAGCATGTGGCCGAAGGCGTCGCTGTCGGTGACCTGGAAGCTGGCCCACTTGGGTGCGCCGGTGAACTTCTCGACGGGGCTCTCCTCGATCGAGCCGGAGATGCGCTTCCCGTCCTTGGTCATCAGAAGGTAGAGGAAAGGCCGCTCGCTGGCGGCGCGCTCGATCAGCGACTGGTTCACCGCATCGACGCCGGCGCGGTCGTAGGCGCCGACCAGAGAGTGCATCTCGCGGGTGATCTCGAGCTCGGTGCGCCGGGTCGCCTCGCTGGCGGTGGCCACGTAGATGTAGACCAGGAACAGCAGGGCGGCGCTGGCGAACAGCGCCAGGAACAGCACCGTCAGCCGGAACGGCGTGGTGCGGAAGACGCGTGGCAGGCGCAGACGCTGCCTGGGTGGGGCCACCATCTCCCGCGCGGGGAGAAGGGCCGAACGCAAGCTAGGCATCCAGGCGGTAGCCTGCTCCGCGCACGGTCTGCAGCATCGGGCGGTCGAAGCCCTTGTCGATCTTCGAGCGCAGGCGGGAGATGTGCACGTCGATGACGTTGGTCTGCGGGTCGAAGTGGTATTCCCAGACCTTCTCCAAGAGCATGGTGCGGGTCACCGACTGGCCCGCGTGGCGCATCATGAACTCCAGCAGCTGGAACTCGCGCGGCTGCAGGTCGATCTCCTTGCCCTGGCGGTGCACGGTGCGCCCGATCAGGTCCATCTCCAGCTCGCCGACCTTGAGCAGGGTCTGCACCGAGCCGGTCTCGCGCCGCCGCGACAGGGCCTCGACGCGGGCGATCAGCTCGGCGAATGCGTAGGGCTTGACCAGGTAGTCGTCGCCGCCGGCCTGCAGGCCCGCGACCCGGTCGCCGACCTCGCCCAGGGCGGAGAGGAAGAGCACCGGCGTCTGGTCGCCCTCGCGGCGCAGAGTCTCGACGAGCTGCACGCCGTTCATCCGGGGCATCATGCGGTCGACGATCATCACGTCGAACTCGCCGGCGCGGGCGGCGTCCAGGCCCTCCTCGCCGTCGGCGGCGCGCCGGCAGTCGTGGCCGGCCTCGGTCAGTCCGCGCTCCATGGCGTCGGCCGCCTGGAGGTCGTCCTCGACGATCAGAATCCGCATTTCGACTCAGCGCCCCCTGTTGTCTGAGTCTACCCCGCCGCCTTGAGCGGGAGGAAGGTCGTGCGCCCGTTGCGGAACACGCCCACCAGGACGCCGGTGCGGCCGGCCTTCTTGGCGGCGTCCACCGCGGTCGCCACGTCGGCGGCGCTGGTCACCGGACGGCCGCCCGCCTGGACGATCACGTCGCCGCGCTGCAGGCCCTTCTGGCCGGCGTCGGACGAGCGGTCGATGCCTTCGACCACCACGCCGCGCACGTCGGTGGGCAGGTTGAGCCGGCGGCGTGTGGGCTCGTCGAGGGTGGCCAGCGCCATGCCCAGCACCTGCGGCGCCTGGGCCGGCGGAACCGTCGGGTTCGCGCCGCCGCTGCGACCGCCCGGCGTGTTGTCGTTGGAGGCCAGCTCCTTCTCGGACGGACGGACGCCGGAGCGGATCTCGACCGGGTGGTGGCGGCCTTCGCGGATCACGTCGAGCCGCAGGCTGTCGCCGGGCTTGGCCTTGGCGACCTCGCGGGTGAGCTCGGAGGAGGTCTTCACGCTGACGCCGTTGACGGCCACGACCACGTCGCCGGGCGCCAGGCCGCCGCGGGCGGACGGGCCGCCGGGCACCGTGTCGGAGACGATGGCGCCCTTCTGCACGCCGAGGCCCTGGGCCTCGGCCATTTCCGGCGTGAAGTTCTGGATCGTGGCGCCGATGTAGCCGCGCTGGATACGGCCGCCGTTGATCAGCTGCTTGGTCACGCTGTCGGCGACTTCGGCGGGAATGGCGAAGCCGATGCCGACCGACCCGCCGGACGGCGAGAAGATCGCCGTGTTCACGCCGATGACCCGGCCGTAGATGTCGAAGGTCGGCCCGCCCGAGTTGCCGCGGTTGATGGGGGCGTCGATCTGGATGTAGTCGACGAAGGTCTCGCCGATGTCGCGGCCGTAGGCGCTGATGATGCCGGCCGTGGCGGTGCCGCCCAGGCCGAACGGGTTGCCGACCGCGATCACCCAGTCGCCGACGCGCGGCTTGCCGGCGTTCTCGAAGTTCACATAGGGGTAGGCGCGGCTCGCGCCCTTGATCTTGATGACCGCGAGGTCGGTGCCCTCGTCGCGGCCGACGACAGTCGCCTCGAGCTCGGTCTCGTCCTTGAGCACGACCTTGATGCTCTCGGCGTTCTCGACGACGTGGTTGTTGGTGACGATGTAGCCGTCCGGCGAGATGAAGAAGCCGGAGCCGGCCGACTGCTGGGTGGGCAGCTTGGGCTGGCCCTTGTCGGTGCGCCCGCCCTGCGGCGGGTTCGAGGGACCCGCGCCGCCGTCCTCGTCATCGCCGCCGCCCTGCCCGCCCTTGGGCTGCAGGTCGAAGGGGAAGTTCTCGAAACCGGGGATGCGGCGCAGCGCGCTCGCGTCCACCCGGCTGGTGACGTTGATCGAGACCACCGCCGGCGAGACCTTGTCGAAGATGTCGGCGAACGACATCGGCGCGCCCGGCGGCGGGGCGAACACCGGCGCGGTCGAGGCCTTGATCAGGTGTCCGCCGTTGTCGGCGTGGGCGGCCGGAAGGCGCATGCCTGCCCCAGCCACGGCGGCGGCCATGACGCCGGCGCCCGCGATGGCGCCCAGGAAGTAGCCGGTCTTCTTCGAGGTCATATGACGTCTGTTCCCTATGCCCGCCGGACTGGTCGATAGGCTGGCATTGCTAAACCTAGGTTCGATGCACCAGAGCGCAACCGCTCTCAAGTTACGTTTAGATCACCTTGCATTCGGGTATCCGGCCGTTGTGGGGCCTAATCATGTCAGGCGGGATCGGTTTCGGACAGGCGCCTGACGCGCTCGGCCTCCTCCGGCGATAGCTCATTTTCGTCCAAACGGTTCCGCAGCCGGCCCCAGAGCAGGCCGGCCCCCAGAACCACCACCAGGAACGGGCCGCCCCAAAGCGCCAGGTTGGTCCAGGAGAAGGCCGGGGTGAGCAGGACGAACTCGCCGTAGCGGTCGGTCAGGAAACGCTTGATCTCGGCGTCGGAACGGCCGGCCTTCACCTGCTCGCGGACCACGCGGCGCAGGTCGTGGGCGAGCTCGGCCTCGCTGTCGTCGATGGACTCGTTCTGGCAGACCAGGCAGCGGACGTCGGCGAAGATGGCGCGCGCGCGGGCTTCCTGTGCGGGATCGGGCAGGCGTTCGGAGGGGTCGGCGGCGGCGGCGATGCAGAGCAGGCCGGCCAGGGCGGCGGCCAGGCCGAGCCGTCTCACGCGCCCTGCTCCTGAGGCCCTTCGGGGGTGTTCTTGGAGCGCGCCCTGCGGGTTGTCTGCCGGGCCTGTCGGGCCGAGGCGACGCCCAGGCGCAGGCGCCGGTCGGAAAGCGAGATCACGCCGCCCAGCGCCATGATCACCGGGCCCAGGAAGATCAGGCTCGCCCAGGGGTTCCAGTAGGCGCGGACCAGCCAGACCGGCGGGCCCCCGAGGGCCTTCGGGTCGGAGCGGCGCTCGCCCAGCACCATGTAGAGATGGCTGGGCCCGCGGTAGCAGATGGCGACCTCCGAGGTGGTCTGGCCGCCGACCGGATAGACCCGGCGCTCGGGGCGGCCGACGCAGACCGGACGCCCGTCCCGGGTGGCCCGGATGATCGCCTGGTCGGCGTCGTAGTTCGGGCCGTCGACCGGGCCGACGTGCTCCAGCACCAAGTGGTAGCCGGCGACGTCCAGGGCGCCGCCCACCGGCAGGGTCTCGGCCGCCTCACCGCGCCAGCCGATCTCGAAGCAGGCGCCCAGCACGAAGACGCCCAGGCCCAGGTGCGCCAGCGTCATGCCCCAGGCGCCGCGCGGCAGGCCGGTGAGCCGGCGCAGGCTGTCGGCGGCGGGGACCCGGAACGCCCGGGTGCGCTCGATCAGCTCGGCGACGGCGCCGGCGATCAGCCAGGCCCCCACCGCGACGCCCAGCGCGCCCAGCGCCTTGTGCGGGCTGACCAGGGCCAGGGTCGCGACGCCCGCGAGGACCGCGAGGCCGGCGGCGAGCGCCAGCCGCTGGCTGACGCCCCGCAGGTCGCCGCGCTTCCAGGCCAGCAGCGGGCCGGCCGGCACGACGATGGCCAGCACGGCCATGAGCGGCACGAAGACGATGTTGAAGAAGCCCGGGCCGACCGAGATCGCCTCGCCGGTGATCGCCTCGCGGATCAGCGGGAAGAGCGTGCCCAGGAAGACCGCGGTCGTCGCCGCCGCCAGCAGGATGTTGTTCAGCACCAGCGCGCTCTCGCGGCTGATCGGGGCGAACAGGCCGCCCTTGGCGAGCTGCGGCGCGCGCCACGCGAAGAGGCCGAAGCCGGTCCCCGCCGTGAGGCCCAGGATGATCAGCAGCAGCACGCCGCGCTTCGGGTCGACGGCGAAGGCGTGGACGCTGGTCAGCACGCCCGAGCGCACCAGGAACGCGCCCAGCATCGAGAAGGTGAAGGCGCCCAGCGCCAAGAACAGCGTCCAGCCGGAGAGCGCGCCGCGCTTCTCGGTGACGATCGCCGAGTGCAGCAGCGCGGTGGCCACCAGCCAGGGCATGAAGGAGGCGTTCTCCACCGGGTCCCAGAACCACCAGCCGCCCCAGCCGAGCTCGTAGTAGGCCCAGAAGCTGCCCAGCATGATGCCGACGGTGAGCAGGCTCCAGGCGGCCAGCGCCCAGGGCCTGACCCAGCGGGCCCAGGCGGCGTCGACCCGGCCCTCGATCAGCGCGGCCACGGCCAGCGAGAAGACCACGCTCATGCCGACGTAGCCCGAGTAGAGGAACGGCGGGTGGATCGCGAGCGCGGGGTCCTGCAGCAGCGGGTTCAGCGAGCGGCCCTCGACCGGCACCTGGCCCAACGGGATGCGGTTCAGCGGGTTCGACGCGAAGACGGTGTAGGCCAGGAACACCGAGCCCAGCACGCCCTGGGCGGCCACCATCAGCGCCTTCAGGCCCTGCGGCAGGCCGCGGCCCAGGGTGGCGGCGGCCGCGCCGTAGCCGGTGAGCGCCAGGCACCAGAGCAGCATCGAGCCCTCGTGGCTGCCCCAGGCGCCGGCCACCTTGTAGAGCAGCGGCTTTTCGGTGTGCGAGTTGGCGGCGACGTTGGCCACCGAGAAGTCGGAGGTGACGAAGGCGTGGACCAGGGCGGCGAACGCCAGCGCCACCCCCACGAACGAGGCCACCGCGGCGCCCTCGCCGGCCGAGGCGAGCACCGTGGAGCGGCGCACCCGGCCGGCCGCCGAGAGGCCCACCTGGGCCAGCGCGAAGGCCAGGGCCAGCATCAGGCAGAAGGCGCCGATCTCGGCGATCATGACGGACTCCGCGGCGTCGCGCCGGGCTGGGCGTAATCGGGCGTCGAGCCGTCGCCGCGCCATTCGCCCTGCGCCTTCAGCGCCTTGGTGAGCTCGCGCGGCATGTAGCGCTCGTCGTGCTTGGCGAGCACCTGCCTGGCCTCGAAGACGCCGTCCTTGCGGAAGGCTCCGGTGGCGACGATGCCCTGGCCCTCGCGGAACAGGTCCGGCAGGTCGCCCTGGAAGCTGACCTGGTCGCGGGCGGTGCGGTCGGCGACCACGAACTCGACGCGCCCGTCGGGATGCTTGCGAACGCTGCCGACCTGGACCAGGCCGCCGAGCTGGATGGCGCGGCCGGGCGGCGGGTTGGCCTTGGCGGCCTGCGAGGGCGTGTAGAAGAAGGAGATCGAGTCCCTCAGGCCCCAGAGCGTCAGGCCGACGGCCAGGGCCAGCACCGGCGCGATGGCGGCCAGCAGGGTCAGGCGGCGGCGCGCCTTGGGCGACTTGGGCAGCCAGCTCATCGGGCGGGCTCCGTCTGTGCCGATCCACGCTGGGCGGACACGCCCTGCATGGGCGGCGCGGCGGCCGCGTCCTTGAGCTGCGACAGGACGCCGGGCCGCGCGGCGTAGCGGGCGTTGGCGTCCTTCAGTGCGGCGTCGCGGCGGGCGGCATCGCCCAGCACAGCGTAGGCGCGGACCAGGCGCACCCAGCCTTCGGGATCGTCCGGCTTGGCGGCCAGGCGCTGCGCCAGGCTCGCCACCATGCCGCGCACGGCGGTCATCTGGTCGGCGCTGAGGCCCGGCGGCGCGGCTGAGGGCGCGGGCGCGCCTTCGGCCTCGGCGATCGCGGCGTTCAGCGCCGCGGCGCGCGGATCGCCCGGCGCGAGGCGGGCGGAGATGGCGCGCAGGCCGGTCAGCCCTCCCGCCTTGTCGCCGCGAGCGATCGCCGCGCGGGCGAGGTTGAAGCGTGCGGCGACGTTCTGCGGATCGCGCTTCAGCGCCTGGCCGAACGCCTCCTCGGCCTCGGCGGTGACCTTGCCGCCGTTCTCGTAGACCAGGGCCTCGCCCAGCATCTCCCAGAGGTCGGCGCGGTCGGGCGCGATGCGCAAGCCCCGCTTCAGCGCCTGCACGGCCTGGCCCGGATTGTCGGACGCGCCGTTGGCGAGCGCCAGGAAGCGGTAGCCTTCCGGGTCGTTCGGCCGCTCCTTGACCAGCGCGCCCAGCACCGCGGCCATCTCCTGCGGGGCCAGCGTCTGGGGGTCGGCGGCGCGCCACTGGGCGAGGCGCCCGGCGAACGGCTGGTCGGCCCGGCCGGGCGCGCCGAGCCCCAGGTAGAGGGCGACCGCCAGCGCCGGGGCCGCGATGGCGGCGGCCAGCACCAGGTTGCGGTGACCCTCGCCGGACCACGCGGCGGCGGGCGCGTCGGCGGCGGCCAGCAGGCGGCGGCCGGCCTCGGCCTCGGCGCCCTTGCGCTCCGAGGCGCCGAGCAGGCCACGGTCGGCCAGGTCGCCGATCTCGGCGAGTTGCCGCCGATAGAAGAGCTGGCTCGTGTCGGCGGGAGCCTGGCCGGCGGCGCGGCCGGCGCGGACGAGGAGCAGAATGGCCGTCGCGGCGGACAGGAGGCCGGCGGCGGCCCAGAAGGCGATCATGCCGGGCGGTCTATCCGAAACGGCCGCGGAGCGCGAGTGCGTCAGGGAGCCCCGCCGGGGCGCCGCCTCAGACCGCGATCTGGCGGGGCGGCTCGTCGGGCTTGGCGCCGGCGGCGCGGCGGCGGATCAGCTCGGCGGCCTTCCCATCCCGGATCAGCCCCACGAAGTCGGCGGCGACCATCAGGCAGGCGTAGGCGATCTTCGGGTCGGCCATGCCGTTGCGGGCGATGTCGACGGCCTCTTCCACATAGTGGTCCAGCATGCCGCCCAGCTTCTCCATCAGCTTGGCGTGCGAGGCGGTGAAGCCGCCGTGGCTGGCGAAGGCGCGGCTCTCGTGGACGAAGGCGAGCAGGGTCTTGGTGCGGGCGCACACGCGCGGCTCCGGAACCTCGTCCAGCTTCGGCATGGTCTTGCGGAACCGCTGGGCGCCCGCGCCGCCGCCAAGCGGCAGGGCCGCGCCGGCCTGCTTCTCGGCGTCCTTGAAGAGGCGCTCGACGATGGCGGCCAGGGACCGCTTCTGATCGAGGATCCGCTTGCCCCAGCCGTGGTCGCGGGTGAGCTCCATGCAGACTTCGAGCTCGAAGGTCTGCTCGGTGATCAGGCCGACGCGCCGGGCGGCGGCGCGGCCGGCGGCGGGGCCGGCGTCCAGGTCGAGCCTGCCGATCGCCTTCAGCGCCTCGTCGATCTCCAGCATCACCCGTTCGGCGAAACCGCCCAGCTCGGAGTCGCCGAGATAGCGCTCGGTGGGCTTGTCCATGACCAGCGAGATGATCCGCAGCACCATCCACGGCGGGCTGAGCTGGGCGCCCAGCATCTCGAAGAAACGGGGTCCGGCGTCGGGCGCGATCGCCACGGCGTCCTTGAACGCGAGCCGGGCGGCGGCCGAGACCTCTTCCGGCGGCTTGGCGATCCAGTCGGGCAGCCGGCCAATGGCGCGGCGCACGATGGGCGAGATGTCCAGGCAGCCGGCGAGGGCCTCGGCGCCCCCAGGGCGGGCGCGGTCGCAGAGCTCGGCGGCGAGGCGGAACTCGCGGACGTCGCTGGAGCGCAGCGCCTCGGCCGCTGTGAGCACGAGCGCGTCGAAGGCCTTGTTCGGATCGGGCAACCGCTGCTGGGTGGCGACGGCGGAGGCGACGGCGGCGCCGGCCTCCGCGGCGGCGGCGACCTGATCAGGGACGGCCGACTTCAGGCCATGCCAGACGAGGGCGAGCGCGCGGGCCGGAAACACGAAGCGCTCCGGGTCGGACCCGTCGCCGACGCAGAGCGGGACCACCGGCTGGAAGACCACGTTGCGCAGCATCCGATCGTGCGCCTCGGCGTCGACCAGCTGGCGCACACCCGCCAGGGCGGACTCGGCTCCCGTCTGGGCCAGGGCGCGCTGCAGCCCGCCCACGATCTTGTCGGGAGCGGATTCCACCAGGGTCCTGACGATCTCGATCTTGCGATCGGATAGGGCGGGCATCCACGGGCTCCACGCGCGACGTCGAGGCCGCGCAACGCCGTTATGGCCAACACGGGTTAAGGTTGTGCAAAGAAGTTGAGCAAGATCAGGCCTCTGCGCGCGGCAGGTCGGCCTCCAGCCGGAGCCCACCGAGCGACGACGTCTCCAGCCTGAGCGCCCCGCCGTAGGCCCGCGCCAGATCGTCGACGATCGAAAGCCCCAGCCCCGAGCCCGGCGAGCTCTCATCCAGCCGGGCGCCGCGGCGCAGCACCTCCTCCCGGCGGTCCGGCGGCAGGCCGGCCCCGTCGTCCTCCACGATCAGGGCCAGGCGCTCGGACCCTTGCGCGGCGGCGCGCACCCGCACCTTTGCGCGGCACCATTTGCAGGCGTTCTCCATGGCGTTGCCGGCGATCTCCAGCAGGTCCTGCCGCTCGCCCTGGAAGAAGAGGTCGTCGGGCGCATCCCAGTCGACGGTCACGCCCTTGTCGCGGAAGATCCGCTGCATGGTGCGCGCCAGCTCGTCCAGCACCTCGGCCACCGAGGTCCGCTCACCCTGGCCCGCGGTGCGCGCCGCAGCGCGGGCGCGGCGCAGGTGGTGGTCGACCTGCTGGCGCATGGCCTCGGCCTGGCGGGCGACCACGTCGGAGAGCGGCCCCGGGCGCTGGGCGGCCTCGGCCAGCATCACCGTGATCGGGGTCTTGAGCGCGTGCGCCAGGTTGCCGACGTGGGTGCGCTGGCGCTCCACGACCTCCTGGTTGTGCTCGACGAGGGCGTTGAGCTCCTGGGCCAGCGGCTGCAGCTCGCTGGGATAGCCGCCGGAGAGCCGCTGGGCCTTGCCGCGGCGCACGGACGCCACCTCCGACTGCAGGGCGAACAGCGGGCGCAGGCCGACCCGCACCTGGATCACGATGGCCACGATCAGCCCGGCGCCCAAGAGGAAGAAGGCGGCGGCCGTCGCCACGACGAAGCTGCGGACGTCGCGATTGATCGAGCTGCGGTCCTCGGCCGCGAGGAAGATCACCGGCGCCTTGCGGCCGGGCAGGAAGTTCTGCTGCGCGCGGGCCCGCAGCGGCTCGTTCTGGGGCCCGCTGGTGTCGTAGTGGACCGGCTTGCCGGGCTCGGCCTTCAGCCGCGCCGCGAGGCCCGGCGGGGTATGCAGGGTGGCGTCGAACAGCGAGTAGGACTTGGCGATCGAGTGCAGCCGTCCGTCCGGCAGCGGCTCGGCGATCTCCCAGTAGCGGCCGGAATAGGCCCGCAGCGCCCGCTCGTCGGTAAACAGCGGCGCGTACACCTGGCCCTGGTCGACGGTGGATCCGGCCACCAGGTTGACGGTGAGGTCGTTCAGCGTCTGGTCGACCCGGCGGACCGCGGCGTTCTGGAACAGCACCGCCAGCACGACCGCGGAGATCACCAGGGCCGCGAAGCTCCAGCCGAACGCCAGCAGCACCAGCCGCCGGGCGAGGGAGGGATTACGCAGCCCCCTGGGCGTCATCTGGGGAGAGTCATCAGGCCGGCGTCGTGGCGCGGATCACGACGCGCGGGCCTCGCCGCCGCCCTGCGCCTCGTCGGCCTGCTCCTCGGGCGGGCAGGTCAGCCGGTAGCCAAGGCCGCGGACCGTCTCGATGCGGTCGGCGCCGATCTTCTTGCGCACCCGGCCGATGAACACCTCGATGGTGTTGGAATCGCGGTCGAAGTCCTGGTCGTAGAGGTGCTCCACCAGCTCGGTGCGGCTGATCACCCGTCCCTGGTGCATCATCAGGTAGTGCAGCAGGCGGTACTCCAGCGAGGTGAGCCTGAGCGGCTCGCCGTTGACGCTGGCGCGGGCGGCGCGAGGGTCGAGGCGCAGGCCGCCGCACGAGAGGTTGGGCGCGGCGTGGCCGGCCGAGCGCCGCAGCAGGGCGCGCAGGCGCGCGAGCAGCTCCTCGGTATGGAACGGCTTGGTCAGGTAGTCGTCCGCCCCGGCGTCGAAGCCTGCGACCTTTTCGCTCCAGGCGCCGCGGGCGGTTAGGATCAGCACCGGCGTCGCCATGTTCTCGCGCCGCCAGCGCTCCAGCACCGACACGCCGTCCACCTTGGGCAGCCCGAGGTCGAGGATGATCGCATCGTAGGGCTCGGTCTCGCCGAGGAACTGCGCCTCCTCGCCGTCGGGGGCGTGGTCGACCGCGTAGCCGGCGTCGCCCAAGGCGAGCTTCAGCTGTCGCGACAGATCGGGATCGTCTTCAACGAGCAGGATGCGCATGGTCGCGTCCTTTCAATTCCCTTCTTGGGCGTTGCTAGCCGCCCTGCTGGCCGATGACCTGGCCGCTTTCAGCGTCGACGACGAACACCACGACATGCCCGTCCTTGGCCATCTGCCACTGGATGAGATAGGCGGGCCGGCCCCCGGACTCACCCATCGTCGTATTCAACTGCTTGCCCGGATAGCGCTGGGCCAGCATCGCCAGAACGCGCGACAGCGGCGCCTGGCGCCCAGCCTGGGCCGACGGCTGTGCGGCCACGGGCGTGGTCGCGAGCCCCGCCGATCCGAGGGCGCAGACCAGGGCTGCGGCGAGGACAATGCGTTTCATGGCGCCAGACCTAGGCGCCCGGGACTGAACCGGGCCTGAACGCCAAGCTTATGGAGCGGTGGGTGACCGGTGTCACGACCTCTCCTAGACCCATTCGTGAGCGGGAAGGGCTCTAGCGCCGCTTGGGCGAATAGGGACGCTCCTTGCGCCAGGTCTCGGCGAGCTTCTCCAGCTCGGGGTCGGGCTTGTCGGGAAGCGCCACCACGAGGCGGGCGAAGAGGTCGCCGCGGCGGCCGTGGCTGTCGGTCAGGCCGCGGCCCTTCAGCCGCAGGCGCGCGCCGGTGTTGGAGCCCTTCGGGATGGTCAGCGTCACCGGGCCGTCCGGCGTCTGGGCCTCGGCCTTGCCGCCCAGCACAGCGTCGTAGACCGTGACCGGCACGTCCATCACCAGCACCTCGCCCTCGCGGCGGAAGACCGGGTGCGGGGCGATCGAGAGCTCGATGAAGGCGTCGCCGGGTCCGGCGCGGCCGGGCGAGCCCTGGCCCTTCAGGCGCAGCGTCTGGCCTTCCTGGGCGCCCTTGGGAATGGTCACGTCGATGGTGCGCCCGTCGGAGAAGGCGATGCGGCGCTTGCCGCCCTTGATCGCGTCCTCGAGGTCGATCTCGAGGCGGGCGCGGACGTCCGCGCCGCGCTGCGAGAAGCCGCCGAAGCCGCCGCCCCGCCCGCCGCCGCCGCCGCCGCCGCGCGCGCCGCCGCCGAACATCTCGCCCAGGATGTCGCCCAAGTCGACGCCCTCGAAGCTCTCGGCGTGGAACTGGCCGCCGCGGCCGCCGCCGGGCGGCGGACCCCAAGGGCCCTGGCCGCCGCCGAAGCCGCGGAAGGTCTCGCGCCCGTCGGCGTCGATCTCGCCGGCGTCGAACTTCTTCTTCTTCTCGGGGTCGCCGATGATGTCGAAGGCGCCGGAGACCTGCTTGAAGCGCTCCTCGGCGGCCTTGTTGTTCGGATTGGTGTCCGGGTGGTTCTGCTTGGCCAGCTTGCGGAACGCCTTGCGGATCTCGTCCGCGCTCGCGCCGCGGGAAACCCCCAGGACCTGATACGGGTCGCTCGCCAACTTCCGGAAAACCCTTCGAAACGTGTGGTGACTTGGAGGCCTAGATTGGTCGGTTCGACGCCCGGCGCAAGGCCTGTTGTTGCAGAAATATCACAGCCCTAGCGACCCCGCTCCTCGATCAGGTCGGGGGCGGCGAAATCCAGCGCGTCCTCGGGGTCGGCCAGCACGGTCTCGCTGATGGTCTGGCCGCGCACAGAGACGCCGGCGCGGTGGACGCTCTCCGGGTCGCCGGAGACCAGCGGGTGCCACCAGGCGAGGTCGCGGCCCTCGTGCAGCCGGCGGTAGGCGCAGCTCTTCGGCATCCAGGGCAGCTTGTCGATGTTGCCGGGGGTGAGCTTCACGCAGTCAGGCACCTGTTCCTTGCGGTTGGCGTAGTCGGTGCAGGCGCAGGCCTGGGCGTCGAACAGCTTGCAGTGGACTCGGGTGGGCACGACGTCGCCGGCAGCCTCATCCTCGAACCGCACCAGGCAGCAGAGGCCGCAGCCGTCGCAGAGGCTCTCCCATTCCTGGGCGGTCATTTGGCGGAGCGTCTTGCGCCGCCAGAAGGGTTCGCCGGCCATGGGGGTGATCTAGGCGCGCCGGGCGGCCGCGTCGAGCGGCGCTGGTCCCGGCGGCAGGGTGCGGTAACGTCGCAGCTGATCGATGAGGAGGCGCGCCATGACGTTCGCAACGGAACGCGAGACCCTGATCTGCGACCAGCCGCGGCCCGGCGTGGCGCGGATCGTGCTGAACCGGCCGGGCGTCATGAACGCCTACAACCACGTGATGAGCGAGGAGCTGCAGGCGGCGATCGCAGCCTTCCGGGATGACGATGCGCTCCGCGCGCTGGTGATCACCGGGGCGGGCGAGCGGGCGTTCTGCACCGGCGGCGACGTCTCCGGCTCCAACCCCGAGCAGCGGCGCAGGGTGGCCGAGCAGCCGATGGGCCACGGCCGCGAGATGCGCGACGGCATGCAGGCCGTGGTGCTGGCGCTGCGCCGGCTGGACAAGCCATCGGTGGCGATGATCCGCGGCTACGCGGTGGCGGGCGGGCTGGCGCTGGCGCTGGCCTGCGACCTTCGGATCGCGGCGGCCTCGGCGAAGCTGGGCGACACTTCGGCCAAGTTCGGCCTGTTGCCGGACGAGGGCGGGGCGTGGCTGTTCCCGCGGGCCATGGGCCTCGACCGGGCGCTGAAGATGACCTGGCTGCACGAAGTCTATGACGCGGCGACGGCCCAGGCGCTGGGGCTGGTGACCGAGGTCGCCGAGGACGCGGCGCTGGAAGCGCGCACGCTTGAACTCTGCGAGGCGCTGGCGGCGAAGGCGCCGCTCGCCGTGCGGCTCACCAAGATGATGATGGCCAAGGCGATGGAGGGCTCGCTGGAGGCCTCGCAGGTCGACGCCCAGATGGCGGTGATGGTCACCAACCCCAGCGCCGACGTCCGCGAGGGCTCTGCCGCCTTTCGCGAGAAGCGCGCGCCGAAGTACCAAGGGCGGTAGGCCTTACCACGAGTTCATTGGACTCGACGGCGCTGCGGCCCGATCCTTCGGCCCTCAACGTCGGGCGAAGGGCTCCATCACGATGCGCACGAACCTTCCAGCGGTACTGCTTCCGGGCGCGCTGGTCGTTCTCGCCTTGGCCGGATCGACCGCGGCCGAGGCGGGCGTGGCGGCGAACGGCGCGCCGCTCAAGGTGGCGGCCACGCTGACCTGCCCGGCGACCGAGGGGATGCTGACGCGCTTGCGCCAGGCGCCGGACGGGCAGAGCTGCGACTATCAGGGGCGGGACGGCGACACGGTGCGCCTGAGCCTCGCAGCCCTCAACGGCCGCGCGCCCAGCGAGGCGATGGCGCCCCTGCGGGCCGAGCTACACGCGCTGGTGCCGGTTTACAGGGTTCCGACCCCGGTCAGCTACTCCGACGAGCCGGGCGACCGGGCCGACGTCGACCTGCCGTTCCTGCACGTTCATGCGGTCGGCGACCGCGCCGACGTGCGGCTGTTCGGCATCCACATCAGCAGCCGGGGACAGAACGCCGACGTGGACGTCAGCCGCGGCCACAAGCGCTCGGTGGTCCACGCCGGGGCGCGGGGCGCGGAGGTGGTGGCCGAGGACGTGGGCCGCAGCAACGCCTCGCTGGTCTATGTGCTGGCCGCCAACCATCGCGCGTCCTCCGGCTATCGCGCGGTGGGCTATGTGGCCAAGGGCCCGGTGACCGGTCCGCTGGTGGTGGCCGAGTTCCACAGCGTCCATGACCGGCACGGGGCCGGCGACGGCGACCACGGCGACATCGACCGGCTGATCGACCGTAACGTGCGCGACTAGCGGGTCACCCCACCGCCCGCTTGCATTGCCGGCGCGGGCCTATATGTCCCCGCCCCCATGAGAGCGCCGATCCTGGCCCTGAAGGACGTCCGCCTGGCGGACGGGCCGCTGATGCTGTTCGACGGCGTCGACCTGGCGCTCGACGCGAGGGTCCGCGCGTGCCTGGTCGGGCGGAACGGGGCGGGCAAGTCGACGCTGCTGCGCATCCTGGCCGGCGAGGTCCAGCCGGACGGCGGCGAGCGGACGGTGACGCCCGGCGCGCGCATCGCGTTCGTGCCGCAGGAGCCGCAGATCGCCGGCGGGACCCTGCTGGACCACGCGACGGCGGGCGGCGCGCCGGCGCACCGGGCGGAGGCCGCGCTGACGGCGTTCGGGCTGGACCCCGGCAAGCCGGCGCAGGGGCTCTCCGGCGGCGAGATCCGGCGCACCGCGCTGGCCCGCGCCTTCGCGGAGGACGCCGACGTCCTGCTGCTCGACGAGCCGACCAACCACCTGGACATCCTGGCGATCGAGACGCTGGAGGCTGAGCTTTCGGCCAGCCGGGCCGCGGCGCTCATCGTCAGCCACGACCGCGCCTTCCTGGAGCGGGTGACCCGGCGCTCGTTCTGGCTCGAGTACCGGCAGGTGAAGCGCCTGGACAAGGGCTTCGCGGCGTTCGACGCCTGGGCCGCGAAGATCGAGGCGCAGGAAGCCGAGGAGGCGCGCCGGCTGGACCGCGCGATCGAGCGCGAGCAGCACTGGATGGCCCGCGGCGTCACCGCGCGGCGGGCGCGCAACGAGGGCCGCCGCCGCCGGCTCCTCAGCATGCGCCAGGACAAGGCCGACCGGCTGAAGGAGCTGCGCGGCGGGCTGAACATGGGACTGGCCAGCTCCGGCCTGTCGGGCCGCCGCGTGGTCGAGGCCAAGGGGATCTCCAAGGCCTTCGGGGACAAGGTGCTGCTGCAGGGCTTTTCCACCCGCATCCTGCGCGGCGACCGGGTGGCGGTGGTGGGGCCGAACGGGGCTGGCAAGACGACGCTGGTGAAGATCCTGCTGGGCGAGATCGCGCCCGACGCCGGCGAGGTGGTCCTGGGGACGAACCTGGAGGTCGGCTACATCGACCAGGCGCGCAGCGACCTGAAGCCCGAGATGACGCTGCGCGACGTGCTGACCCCGCTGGGCGGCGACCAGGTGCTGGTGCGCGGCCAGCCGAAGCACGTCGTGGCCTATGCCAAGGACTTCCTGTTCACCGACGCCCAGCTTCGCCAGCCGGTGAAGAGCCTGTCGGGCGGCGAGCGCAACCGGCTGCTGCTGGCCCGCGCGCTGGCCCAGCCGGTCAACGTGATGGTGCTGGACGAGCCGACCAACGACCTCGACATGGACACCCTCGACCTCTTGGAGGACCTGCTCGCCGACTACGACGGCACGCTGATCCTGGTGAGCCACGACCGCGACTTCATCGACCGGCTGGCGACCTCGACGATCGGGCTCGACGGGACGGGGCGCGCCGTCGAGACGCCCGGCGGCTGGCAAGACTTCATCGGCCAGAACCCGGGCTTCTTTGGCCGGGCGGAGCTTCAGCCGGTCCCAGTTCCGAAACCGGCGCCGGCCGCGACACGGGCGCCGCCGCCATCCGCCACCAAGCTCTCCTATCGCGACCAGCGCCGGCTGGAGGAGCTCGAACGGCTGATCCATGACCTCCCCGGCCGCATCGCCGCGCTGGAAGCCGAGCTCGCGGATCCGGGCCTCTACGCGCGCGACCCGGCCGCCTTCCAAAGGATCAGCGGCGGCCTGGAAAAGGCCCGCGCCGAGCTCGCCGCGGCCGAGGACGAGTGGCTGGCCCTGGAGACCCGACGCGAGGCGCTGGGGGCCGGGCGCTAGCCGCCCTTTCGGCTTTCCTGTGGATGGAATTCCACATTGGAATCGTTGGGAAATCTGGCATTTTCCCACAAGTTGTTAACAACTTATTCACAGATTCTTGACGCTCGGCCCCCAACCGCCGCGAATCGGGCGCTTGCCGGACCCCGGGTTCGGGAGCACCGTTCGATTGCCGAGAGGGACTGCGGCGCGGGCGGACGGCGAAACCGGAAACGGTCGAGCCCAGGCCAGACGAGCAGAAGGCTTCTAGTCAGCGAGGACCGGGGCAACCCGGGACAGACTTTCCGGAGGCACCGATTGAGACGGAAAACCAGCGGGGGCGACCCCGTGAACCGAAGGCTCAGTCGACCTTGAAGGCACAGATCCCCCAACGGATCTGGATGAGAGGGCGACGCCTCGGGCAACCGGAGCGCCGCCCTCTTGCTATGGGCGTCTTCCAACTCCCCGCGGAGCGCCCTAGGTTCGCGGCGCTCAAGCTCGGGGTCGCCATGAAATCCTTGCCGCTGATCGTCGCCCTCGCCCTGGGCCTCTGCGCCTGTTCACCCGGGAAGCAGGAGGCGGCCAAGGCCCCGGCGCCCGGGCGCACGGCGATCCGCTTCGCCACCGACTGGCGCGCGGAGGCCGAGCACGGTGGCTTCTACGAGGCGCTGGCCAATGGGGAGTATGCCCGGCGCGGCCTGGACGTGACGCTGATCCAGGGCGGCCCGGGCTCCAACGTGCCGCAGCAGCTGGCGGCCGGCGCGATCGACATGGGGGTCGGCTCCAACAGCTTCATCGCGCTGAACCTCGCCCAGGAGAACGTGCCGGTGAAGGCGGTGGCGGCGGTGTTCCAGAAGGACCCGCAGGTGCTGATCGCCCATCCGGACACCGGCGTGAAGACGCTGGCCGACCTAAAGGGCCATCCGATCTACATCGGCGACGCCTCGATCACCGCCTTCTGGGTCTGGCTGAAGGCCAAGTACGGGTTCACCGACGACCAGGTGCGCAAGTACACGTTCAATTCGGCGCCGTTCCTCGCCGACAAGCGCGCCGCCCAGCAGGGCTATGTGACCTCGGAGCCCTATTCGATCGAGAAGGAGACCGGGATGAAGCCGGTGGTCTTCCTGCTCGCCGACAACGGCTATCCGGGCTACGCGACGATGATCCTCGCCCCCGACAGCCTGATCGCCAAGAACCCGGCGGCGGTGAAGGCGTTCGTCGAGGCCACCGCCACGGGCTGGCATGACTATCTCTACGGCGATCCGCGGCCGGCCGACGCGCTGATCCGCAAGGACAATCCGGAGATGACCCAGGACGTCATCGACCAGGCGCGGGCGAAGATGAAGGCCTATGCCCTGGCCGATGGCGGAGACGCCAAGACGGGCGGCATCGGCGTGATGACCGACGCCCGCTGGAAGGAATTCTTCGACATGGCCGCGAGCCAGGGCGTCTATCCGAAGACGCTCGACTATCACCGCGCCTACACCCTGCAGTTCGTGGCGCCGCCGCCGAAGTGACGATGGCCGCCGCGCTCCGTGACGTGGAGGTCGAGTACCCGCGCGGGCGGGCGCTGGGGCCGTTCTCGCTGAGCATTGGCGAGGGCGAGATCGTGGCCCTGGTCGGCCCCTCGGGATGCGGCAAGTCGACGGCGCTCAGGCTGCTGGCCGGGCTGGAGGTGCCGAGCCGGGGCGAGGTGGTGCGGGCCGCCGGACGGGGCGAGACGGCCGTGGTGTTCCAGGCGCCGACGCTGGCGCCCTGGATGTCGGCGCGGGCGAACGCGGCCCTGCCGCTGGCGCTGGCCGGCGTGGCGGCGGCCGAGGCGGGGCGGCGGGCCGATGCAGCCCTGGCGCGGGTGGGGCTCGCCGGCGCCGAGGCGGCGCGGCCGGCGCAGCTTTCGGGCGGCATGGCCATGCGGGTCTCGCTGGCCCGCGCGCTGGTCACCGAGCCCAGGCTGATGCTGCTGGACGAGCCGTTCGCCGCGCTGGACGAGATCACTCGCCGGGCGCTGGCCGATGACGTGCTGAAGCTCTGGGCCGAGATCCGTCCGGCCATCGTCTTTGTCACCCACAACGTGGAGGAGGCGGTCTACATGGCCTCGCGCGTGGTGGTGATGACCGCCGGCCCGGGGCGCACGGCGGCCGAGGTGCCGGTGGCCGGTCCCCTGCCCCGACCGCCGCAGTTCCGCACCACCGCGGGCTTCCGCGCGACGGCCGAAGCGGTCTCCGAGCACCTGGCGCGCGGGATGGCGGCATGAGCCGGGCCCTGCAGCTGGCGGCGCCGGCGCTGCTGATCGCCGCCATCCTGGGCGGATGGGAGATCGCCTGCCGCGCGCTGCACGTGCCGGTCTATTTCCTGGCGCCGCCGTCGGCGATCGGCCAGGCGCTGGCGGCCGACGCCCCAGCGCTGCTGGCGGCGGCGGGCTACACGATCTCCAACGCCCTCGTCGCGCTGGTCATCGCCAGCCTGCTGGCCCAGGGCCTGGCGTTGATCGTGGTGCTCTCGCGCACGCTTGAGCGGGCCATCCAGCCGATCACCGTGATCCTGCAGGTGACCCCGGTGATCGCCATCGCGCCGCTGGTCAACATCTGGGCCGGGACCGACCATCCGGGCCGCGCGATCGTCGCGCTCGCGGTGATCGTGGCCTTCTTCCCGATCTATTCCGGCGCGGTCACCGGGCTGAAGTCCGCCGACCCGGACCTGATGCGGCTGTTCGACCTCTATGGCGCGACGCCGCTGCAGCGGCTGGTGCGGCTGCGCGCGCCCTCGGCCGTGCCGTTCGTGCTGGAGGGGCACAAGGTGGCCGCGGGCCTGGCCATCGTGGGCGCGGTGGTGGCGGAGTTCGTGGCCGGCTCGGGGAAGGTGCGCGGCCTCGCCTGGCGAATCCTCGACGCCGGCTACCGGCTGCAGACCGCGAAGATGTTCGCCGCCCTCTTCGCGCTCGGCCTGATGGGCGCGGCGCTCTACGCCCTGCTGCAGGCCGCCGAGCGGGCAGGGCTGAAGTGGTGGCGAGGCAGATAGCTAGCTAGTTCGCCGGCGCCTGGGCCTGGGTGAGCTGGTAGTGCAGCGGCACGCGCACCTTGGCGCCGACCACCGGCTCGCCGTCGAGGCCCCAGAGCCCGACGCGGATCTTCGGCGCGAGCGCCAGCGCGCCCGCCCCGTAGCCCTGGCCGGCGGGCTCTTCGCGGTCGACCGCGCAGCCCTCGAGCGCACCTCCGGCCGCCACGGTGCAGACCAGGGTCACGCGGACGTCGTTCACCCCGTTGGCGCTCTTCGGGAAGCTGGCCTGGAAGTCCTGCGCCGCCGGCAGGGCCGCCCAGGCCGGCGCGCGGACCTGGGCCTGGCCGGCCAGCACCTTGGGATCGAAGGTGACGGGGATACCGACCTCCTGGCCGTTCATCCCCGGGGCGTCGGTGCGAAGCTTTTCGGCCAGCTTCTTGGCGGCGAAGCCGAAGCCCATGCCGGAGGGCTTCTCGCCCAGCGCCAGGCAGCTGCGCGGCCGGCCCTCGTGGTTGAGCGTGCAGGTGAGGTTGACCAGGCCGCCCGCGCCGGCCGCCTTGGCCTTGGCCGGGTAGGCCGCCGCGACGTCGGCGACGGAAGGCGCCTCGGTCCACACCGGCGCCTCCGCCGCAGCCGCGGCCGTCGCGCCCAGCGAAACCGCCGCCAGCCAGACCGCCTTCAGGACGGCTGCATGCGCCTTCATCGCCATGACCACACTCCCCTTTGTGAGGGTCAGGTTGCCATGGCCGAGGGGTTGCGGGCCAGGGGGTCGTCCGCGGGCGTCAGACCGCCGTGCGCTTGGCCGCCGGGCCGGCGCGCAGGCGCTCCAGCGCGTCGCTGGCGAGCACCGAGAGCGAGCGCAGGCCCTGGTCGGCGAAGACGTCGAGGGCGGCGTCCAGGGCGATGAGGGCGCTGGCCCGCTCGCCGCGATCCTTGCCGGTGATCTCGATGCGGGCCTCGTAGAGCCGGGCGAGGTGCAGCTGGGCCAGCGCCCAGGCGACCGGGTCGCGGCGCGGCTGCAGGGCGGAAAGCTCGATCTTCAGCGCCGCCTCGGCGGCGTCCAGCACGCCAAGGTCGCCGGTGAGCTCGGCCGAGCGGGCGAGGCAGACCGCGCGCTCGCCGGCCGCCACGCCGCGCAACGGCGTGCCCTGCGCGTCCTTCAGCACCAGGTTGGCGCGGTCGTAGCAGGTGACCGCCTGTTCGTAGGCCCGCTCGTCGGCGCTGGCCTCGCCCAGCGCCTGCAGGGTGCGGGCGAGCACGATCTGGGTGCGGGCCCAGTCGAGCGGGCTGTGGTCGCGGACCAGGTGGTCCAGGGCGCCGGCCAGCACGGCCGCGCCCGAGGCGGTCGCCTCGATGTCGCCTCGCACCTCGCCCAGCAAGGAGAGCGCCTGGCCGCGCAGGATCTCGGCGCGGGCCCAGGTCAGGGGCTCGTAGGCGAGGTCGACGCGGCCGGCGGCGGTGGCGGCGTCGTCGAGCGCGGCCTGCAGCAGCATCTCGTCCTTCAGGCGCGCGCCCCAGCCGCAGAACAGGTCGGCGCGGGCGAGCCTGGCCTCGGCGGCGAGCGCGCGGGCGGCGGTCAGCCGGCGGGTCATGGTGTCCAGGGCCGCGATCGGGGCGGCGAAGCGGGCGGCGGCGGCCCAGGCTTCGTCGGCGTCGCCGGTGGCCAGGTGCTCGCGCGCCGCGATCATCGCCAGGCCGATGTCGGCGAGCGGGGCGGCGAGGCCGCCGCGGGCCACGGCGCGGGCCTCGCGGAAGGCGGCCTGGGCGGCGGCGTTGAGGCCGGGCTCGCCGAACAGCTCCGCGCCCAAGAGGCCGCAGAAGCCCTGCTCCACCCGCGCGCGGGCCCAGCCGTCGGGGCGTCGGGCAGGGTCGAAGGCGGCGCTGGCGGTCTCGGCGGTGGCGGCGGCCTTGCGCAGCGCCACGGCGTCGCCGGAGCGGCGGGCGACCTCGCGCCAGACCACCGCGGCGTCGAGGCGGCGCTGGGCCTTGTCGGACGCGCCGACGCGGCCGGCGGCGACGTCGGCCGACCGGGCTTCGGCGCGCAGCATGGAGAGGTCGAGCAATTCCAGGAGCGCGGCGTCGCCGCCGGTCAGGCCATCCGTCACGGGCCGCAGCCGTTCGCCGCCGAACAGCTTCATGAATTCGCGACCCAGCTCGAACATGCCGCCACTCCCGTGAGGCGGACGTCCCGGGATGAGACGCCGCGCTCGCGCTTGCAACGACAACAGCAAAGCCGGAGCCGCCTTCGTAAACAAGTGGTTAATTTCCTGGGTATGGTTAACGGAAGCTTACCCAAGTGAGTAAAGCGCAGGTGGAGTAACGAGGTTCCACTGATGCTGTCCCTGCCCTTCGTGGGGCGGGAGTGCGCTACGCCCTTTCCTTGGCCCGCTCGAAGCGGACCTTGGGGTAGCGCTCGGCCACGTAGCCGGTTTCCCAGGCGGTCTTGGCGAGGAAGACGGGCTGGTCGTCGATGTCGGTGGCCATCTGGTTGCGGTGCTTGCCCGAGAAGTCCTCGAGGTCGGCCGGGTCGCCGGCGATCCAGCGCGCCTCGGCGTAGGGGCTGGGCTCGAAAATCACCTCGAGCTGGTATTCGTTGGCCAGGCGATCGGCCATCACCTCGAACTGCAGGGGCCCGACGGCACCCACGATGAAATCCGCGCCGATCACCGGGCGGAAGAGCTGGGTGACGCCCTCCTCGGCCAGGCCCTGCAGCGCCTTGGTCAGGTGCTTGGCCTTCAGGGGGTCCTTGACCCGCACCCGCTGCAGGATCTCCGGCGCGAAGTTGGGGAGGCCCGCGAAGCGCAGCGTCCCGCTCTCCGACAGGCTGTCGCCGACGCGGAGCACGCCGTGGTTGGGGATGCCGATCACGTCGCCTGCGAAGGCCTCCTCGGCCAGCTCGCGGTCGGAGGCGAAGAACATGATCGGTGCGTTGACGCTGAGCTGGCGGCCGGTGTTCTGAACCTTCAGCTTCATGCCGCGCTCGAACTCGCCGGAGGTGAGCCGCAGGAAGGCGATGCGGTCGCGGTGGTTGGGGTCCATGTTCGCCTGGACCTTGAAGATGAAGCCCGAGACCTCGCGGTCGCCCGGGGCCACGTGGGTCGGCTCGCCGGCCTTGAGCGCGGCGACGGGCTTCGGCGGCGGGGCGTAGGCGCCCAGGCCCTGCAGCAACTGGTCGACGCCGAAGTGGCGCAGCGCCGAGCCGAAGAACACCGGCGTCATGTGCCCCTCGAGGAAGGACTGGACGTCGAAGGTCTTCAGGCCCGCCTGGGCGAGTTCGGCGCTTTCGGAAAGCTCCGCCTGCTCGCCGGGTTCGAGGTAGCTGACGATGGCGTTGCCTTCGAACGCGACCGGCCCGGGGTGACCCTCGTCGTCCGCAGCCCCGCCGGTGCGCTTGGCGAACGGCAGGAACTTGCCGTCGCGCAGGTCCAGCATGCCCTTGAACCGGCCGCCGGAGCCGGCGGGCCAGTAGAGCGGCGAGGGATCGAGGGCGAGCTTGGAGGCGATCTCGTCCAGCAGCTCGAACGGGTCCTGCGCCTCGCGGTCCATCTTGTTGATGAAGGTGACGATCGGGATGTCGCGCAGGCGGCAGACCTCGAACAGCTTCAGCGTCTGCGGCTCGATGCCCTTGGCCGCGTCCAGCACCATCACCGCGGCGTCGGCGGCGGTCAGCGTGCGGTAGGTGTCCTCCGAGAAGTCCTCGTGGCCGGGCGTGTCCAGCAGGTTGAACATCAGCCCGTCGTGGTCGAACGTC
>JBJMQX010000058.1:0-10516 GCA_045802455.1 Phenylobacterium sp.
ACCCACTTCATCGACGGCGCGTCTGTGGCCGGCAAGAGCGGCCTCTATGGCGATATCTTCAATCCCAACACCGGCGAGGTTCAGGCCCGCGTGGCGCTGGCCAGCGTGGACGAGGTCGACGCCGCCGTGGCCTCGGCGCTTCGGGCGCAGCAGACCTGGGCGCTGGTCAACCCGCAGCGCCGCGCCCGCGTGATGTTCGACTTCAAGCGCCTAGTGGAAGCCAACATGGACGAGCTCGCCGAGCTGCTCTCGTCCGAGCACGGCAAGGTCATCGCGGACTCGAAGGGCGACATCCAGCGCGGCCTGGAGGTCATCGAGTTCGCCTGCGGCGTCCCGCATGCGCTGAAGGGCGAGTACACCGAGGGCGCGGGTCCGGGGATCGATGTCTATTCGATGCGCCAGCCGCTCGGGGTGGCCGCGGGGATCACGCCCTTCAACTTCCCGGCGATGATCCCGATGTGGATGTTCGGCATCGCGATCGCGGTCGGCAACTCGTTCGTCCTGAAGCCCAGCGAGAAGGACCCCTCGGTTCCCATCCGGCTCGCCGAGCTGATGATGGAGGCCGGCGCGCCGAAGGGCGTGCTGAACGTCGTCCACGGCGACAAGACCGCGGTCGACGCCATCCTGCAGCACCCGGACATCAAGGCGGTGAGCTTCGTGGGAAGCTCCGACATCGCCCACTACGTCTATTCGCAAGGCACGCTGGCCGGAAAGCGGGTGCAGGCGATGGGCGGGGCCAAGAACCACGGCATCGTCATGCCCGACGCCGACCTGGACCAGGCGGTGAAGGACATTTCCGGCGCGGCCTTCGGCTCGGCCGGCGAGCGCTGCATGGCGCTGCCGGTGGTGGTGCCGGTGGGCGAGAAGACCGCGTCTGCCTTCCGCGAGAAGATGCTGGCCGAGATCGAGACCCTGAAGGTGGGCGTCTCCACCGACGCAGGGGCCCAGTACGGCCCCGTCGTCACCGCCGCCCACCGCCGGCGGATCAGCGACTACATCGCCCTCGGCGTCGACGAGGGCGCCGAGCTGGTGGTCGACGGCCGCGGCTTTGCCCTGCAGGGCTACGAGCAGGGCTTCTTCATCGGCCCGAGCCTGTTCGACAAGGTGACGCCGCAGATGCGCACCTACCAGGAGGAGATCTTCGGGCCGGTCCTGCAGATGGTCCGCGCCGAGAGCTTCGAGGAGGCCGTGGCGCTCCCCAGCCGCCACCAGTACGGCAATGGCGTCGCCATCTTCACCCGCAACGGGCGCGCCGCGCGCGAGTTCGCCGCCCACGTCGAGGTCGGCATGGTCGGCGTCAACGTGCCGATCCCGGTGCCGGTGGCCTACCACTCCTTCGGCGGCTGGAAGCGAAGCGCCTTCGGCGACGCCAACCAGCACGGCATGGAAGGCGTGCGCTTCTACACCAAGGTCAAGACCGTCACCGCCCGCTGGCCCGAAGGCGCCGTCGAGGACAGCGCCTTCGTCATCCCGACCATGCGATAGCGGACATCCAGATGCGACAGCCACCTAGACCAGGAACCAGCCTATGAGCGAAAGCCATCAGGTCCGCGTCGTCACCACCATCGGTGTGGTCTCCGACGCCCTTGGCCTCACGCCCCGCGCGATCCGCCATTACGAGGAGCATGGACTGGTCGCCCTGCCGCGCGACGGCCGGAACCGGCGACTGTTCGATACCCGAACGCGGGCCGTCCTGCAGTTCGTCGCCCACCTGCGCCGCGCCGACGTGCCGCTGGCGGAGATCCGCCGGCTGTTGCGGGAACGGCCCGCGGGCCACTGGATCGAGGCGGGCCGGGCCAGCCTATCCCGTCGCCGGGAGGAAATCTCCCGGCAACTCGTCGAGCTCGAAGCCGCCGAAGGGTGGTTCGATGGAGCGCCCGATCTGTCCGGCAGGAGGTAAGCCAAGTGTCCGGATCCTGAAGGGGCCCGAATGTCTGTATTTGGCGCAAATCGGTCGTTTCCGTTCAGCGCACCGGCAACGACATGCGGAAGATGGCCCCGCCGCCGGGCCGCGAGACGTGCTCCAGGCGACCGCCGTGGGCCAGCGCGATCTGGCGCGCCAGCGTCAGCCCGACGCCCGAGCCGCCGGGCTTGGTCGTGAAGAACGGCACGAACGCGGTCTCCGGATCGTGCGCCGGCAGGCCCGGGCCGTTGTCCTCGACGATCAGCGCCAGCTGCGTCTCGTCCTGGCGGATGGCCAGGCGCACAGCCGGCGCGTCGCGCCCGCGCACCGCCTCCAGCGCGTTCTTCAGGAGGTTGATCAGCGACTGCTCGACCAGCTCGCGGTCGGCGCTGAGCGTCAGCCGCGCTGGCGACACCCGGCTGGCGTAGTCCACGCCGGCCGCGGCCATCAGCGGCCCCATCAGCGTGTCCAGGCTCGCCGCCAGCTCGGCGCCCTTGATCGGCGCGAGCTCGGGCGTCGGCAGGTCGGCCAGGGTACGGTAGCGCTCGACGAAGTGCATCAGCCGCTCGCTGCGCCGAGCGATCACCTCCGCGTCGTCGGCCAGCGCCGCGGGTTTGGCGCCCTTCGCCTTGAGGCGCGTCCCCAGGCTCTCCGACAGCGACAGGATGGGCGTCAGCGAGTTCATCATCTCGTGGGCCAGCACGCGGGTGAGGTCTTGCCAGGCCTTCAGCTCCACGGCGTCCAGTTCGCCGGCGACGCGCTGGAGCGACACCAGCGTCAGGCGCCGCCCATCGGCGGCGAAGGCCGCCGCCTGCGCCAGCATGGCTTGGCCGTCAGCAAGCCGGACGATCTCCCGCGCGCCCACGGGCAGGCTGGTCAGGCGCACCGCCGTCGCCGCCGGGAAGGCGCTCACCGCCGCCAGCGACCCCGCGGTCGCGCCGAGGTTCTGCCGGGCCGCGCGGTTGGCGCTCACCACGTGGCCGGCGTCGTCCAGCACCAGCAGCGCGGCCGCCACGTTATCGAGCAGCGCCTCCAGGTGGTCGATCCGCCGCTGACGGTCGGCGCGGGCGGCGGCCAACCGGTCGAAGGCGCGCTCGATGGCGCCAGCCGCTTGGCGCAGGCCGGGCTGCGGCGCGGGGCGCTCGTTGCCCTCGGCTGTGAGCCCCTCGACGAACTGGGCCATCAGGCGATCCGCGGCCGTCGCGCTGCGGACGAGGTCGAGGCCGATCAGCGCCAGCGTCACGACCTGCACCAGCGCGGTGGCCCACAGCTGGCGTTCGGCCGCGAGCAGCGCGCCGAAGGCCAGCGCGCCGATCGCCGCCGCCCGCAGCGTGGCGGTAAGAGCGAAGCGGCCGGGACCCGGCGTGCGGCTAGAGGCCATGGCGTTCCATGCGCCGGTAGAGCGCCGGGCGCGTCAGCCCCAGCGCCGCGGCGGCGCGCGAGACGTTGCCCCCATGGACTTGCAGCGCCCGCTGGATTGCCCGCCTCTCCAGCTCGTCGAGGTTCAGCGCCGCGCCGGCCCGGCGCTCGGCGGTCAGCGTCGCGGCCGCCTCGATGGCATTGTTGAGCGCCTCGTTGCGCCACGGCTTCAGCACGAAATCGACGGCCCCGCGCTTCAGCGCCTCGACCGCCAAGGTCACGCCGCCATAGGTGGTCATCAGCACCACCGACAGCGCCGGGTCGGCGGCCTGCACCGCGGCCAGGACGTCGAACCCCTCCGCGCCGCTGCGCGCGCCGACCGCGAAGTTCATGTCCAGGAGCAGGGCGTCGGCCGCCGCCGCCCGCGCGGGCAGGCTCTCCGGTGAAGCCAGCGTCTCGACCACGACTCCGGGCCGCGCGAGCGTCGCGGCCGCCGCCTTCAGCACGTCGGGATCATCGTCGGCCACGAGGATCAGCTTCGCCTTCGCCATATCGAAGAGTCTAGGCCGCGTCTGGCGAGCGGCCAAAAGCCAAGCTGTTCAACCGCTTGCGCGCACCCGGCCGGAGGGGCCTGCGCGGCCGGTGTCCGAAAGCGGACACTCCCGGCTTCGCTGCCCACCCAACATGCGCACAAGCCATTGATGTTGCGGCCCTTCTGAAAATCCGCAGGCGCCGCGATACTGATCCGGCATGACGCAGTCGATGGACAGACCGCTCTCCCGGCCCCGCTGGCGCAACCGCCGAACCCTGGTCGCGGCGGGCGTTCTCGGCGTCCTCGGCCTCGTCATGGCCTTGGGCCTGAGCCTCGCCGCCGGCGCCCGCGCCTCCCTGCGGGTTCCGGCGGCGAGCGTGACGATCGCCGCCGCGCGGACCGGCGTCTTCCACGATTTCACGACGCTGCGCGCCAAGGCGGTCCCCAAGGACATCGTCTACCTCGACGCGCTGGAAGGCGGGCAGGTGGAGCAAGTGCTGGCGCAGGCGGGCGACGTGGTCGCGGCCGGGCAACCGCTGGTCAGGTTCCGCAACACCCAGCTGGAGCTCGAGGTGCTTGACCGTGAGGGCCGGCTTTCGGAATCCATCACCCAGCTGCAGACCTACGAGAAGCAGCTCGAGGATGCGCGCGTCGCCAACGAGAAGGCCGCCGCCCAGATCGACTACGACATCACCCGCCTCTCCCGCGACGCGGAACGGGCGGACGCTCTGATCGCCAGGGGATACCTGCCCCGCCAGAAGTACGAGGCGGTGCATGACGAGCTCGCCCACAACCGCCGGCTCCAGCCGCTGCAGGCCTCCATCAACCGCGAAGAGGAGGTGCTGCGCGCCCGCCAACTGCCGCAGCTGAAGGCCGAGCTCGCGAACCTGCAGCAGAGCCTCTCGGTCGCCCGCGGCAAGCTCGACAACCTGGTGCTTCGCGCGCCCGTGGCCGGCAAGCTGGCGGACATGCACCTGAACCTGGGCGAGATCAAACGGCCCGGCGAACGCCTTGGCCAGGTGGTTCCCGACACCGGCTTCAAGATCGAGGCCCGCGTCGACGAGTACTACCTGGACCGTGTTCGTGTGGGCCAAAGCGGGGAGGTGGAGGACGCCGGTCGCGCCTGGCCGCTCACAGTCACCCGCGTGGACCCGCAGGTGAAGGACGCGACCTTCCTCGTCGAGCTCGCCTTCCGCGGGTCAGGGCCGAAGGACCTGCTGCCGGGCCAGGCGCTCGAAGGCCGTCTGGTGCTGGGCGGCGACCGCCAGGGCCTCGTGCTGCCCGCCGGCCCGTTCCTGGAGCGCAGCGGCGGCGACTGGGTCATGGTGCTGGGCACGACCGGCGCCCGCGCCGAGAAGCGCCGCATCCGGGTCGGCCGGCGCAACGCCGAACAGGTCGAAGTGCTCGCAGGCCTCAGGCCGGGCGAGCGGGTCATCACATCGGACTACACCGGCTACGAGAAGGTCGAGCAGGTGGTTCTAACCCACTGAATTTGAAGGAGGGGCGACGATGCTCAAGCTCGAGGACGTCTCCAAGGTCTACCGCACCAGCGAAGTCGAGACCCTGGCGCTGCACGGCGTCTCGCTGCGGATCGATCCGGGCGAGTTTGTCGCCATCATGGGCCCATCGGGCTGCGGGAAATCGACGCTGCTCAACGTGCTGGGCCTGTTGGACAGCCCCAGTTCGGGCGCCTACCATTTCTTCGGTCAGGAGGCCGCGGGCCTGCCGGAAGCTGCGCTCACCAAGCTGCGGCGCGAGCACATCGGCTTCGTGTTCCAGAGCTTCAACCTGATTGACGACCTGTCGGTGGCGGAAAACGTGGAGGTGGCGCTGCTCTACCGGGGCGTCGCCGCCGGCGAGCGCCGCCGCCGCGTCGCGGGGGCGCTGGATCGCGTCGGCATGGTCCACCGCGCCAGGCACCGCCCGCAGCAGCTCTCCGGCGGCCAGCAGCAGCGCGTCGAGGTCGCCCGCGCCCTGGTTTCGCAGCCCAGGCTGATCCTTGCCGACGAGCCCACCGGCAACCTCGACACCGCCAACGGGGAGGAGGTGATGCGCCTACTGACCGAGGCGGCCGCGGCAGGCGTCACCGTCGTCATGGTCACCCATAGCCTGGTCCACGCCGCGGTGGCGCAACGCACCGTCAAGCTGCTTGACGGCCGCGTGGTCTCCGAAACCTTGCTCGCGGCGTAGCCGGCGGCAAACCCCGGCGAAAGCCGGCGCCCCAGAGGGAATCATTCCATGTTCCGCAACTACCTGGCCGCTGCCCTTCGCAACCTGGCGCGCAACCGGCTCTACGCCGGCGTGACGATTTTCGGCCTGACCATCGCCTTCGCCTCGGCGATCCTGATCGGCCTCTATCTTCGCCACGAGCTCACCTACGACCGGTTCATCCCCGGCCATGAGCGCACGTACCTGGTCCGCCAAACTATCGTCCCGAAGGGCAAGCCGCCGTTCAAGCTTGACGACAGTTCCGCACCGCTGGCCGCCGACCTAAAGCTGGCCGTTCCCGGGATCGAGTACGTGGCCAGAGCCGCCAACAGCGGGTTCCCGCCTCTCGTCCGCCACGGCGACGTCAGCGTCAGCGAGCGAGGCTTCATCTGGGCTGATCCCGACTTCTTCAAGGCGCTGCCGCTGCCCGCACTGGCGGGAGATCCCCGGAGGGCCCTGGAAGCGCCTGACGCCCTCGTGCTCACCCGCGCCGCCGCGCGCAAGTACTTCGGCCAGGACCGGCCGGTCGGCGGACGCCTGCTGGTGGACGGACAGCCGATGCGGGTCGCCGCGGTCATCGAGGACCTGCCATCCAACACCCACATGGCCGGCGACGTCTTCGCCTCGGCGCTGGCCTCGGCTTCCTTGCTGCGCCAGCTCGACAAGGCGGGGTACACGGCGAACTCCAACTTTACCTACGTGCGCCTGAAGCCGGGCGTCTCCGCGCAGGCGACGAGCCGCGCTTTGCGGGACTGGGTGGCGCGCACGCTGATGCCGCGTCTCGCTGCGTTCAACCCGGACCAGGCGTTCGACAGCTATACCGTGCGGCTCATGCCGATAACGTCCATACACCTTGACCCTGCCGACGGCGGCGATCCCAAGCCGGGCGCCGACGTCAAGGTGCTGGCCGGCATCGGCGTGATTGGCGCCCTGATCGTGCTTGTGGCGGCCATCAACTTCGTAACCCTGATGACGGCGCGCGCCTCGCGCCGCGCGGTGGAAGTCGGTGTCCGCAAGGCGCTGGGCGCGTCGCGGCGCGACCTCATCTCCCAGTTCATGGGTGAGGCGGCGATCTATGTGGCGGTGGCCATGGTGCTGGCAGTGGCGCTGTCCGAGCTGCTGCTGCCGGCCGTCAACGCCGCCCTGCAGCGCAGGATGGCGTTCAACTACCTGACCAATCCGACGCTGATCGCCGCGATGCTGGGCGTGGCGCTGCTGACCGCCGTGTTCGCGGGCCTCTATCCGGCCTTCGTGCTCTCGTCCTTCCGGCCGGCCGCCGTGCTGAAGGGCGGTCCGATCGCCAGCGGACGCGGTGGGATCGCCGTGCGCGAGGTGCTGGTGGTCGCCCAGTTCGCGGTCCTCGTGACGCTGGTGCTGTCGACAGCGACGATCTTCCGCCAGACCGCGTTTGCGCTGAAGGGCGCCACCCACACCGACAAGGACGGCGTGCTGATGCTGTTCGCCGCGCCCTGCACGGACACGCTGCGCGACGCGGTGCGCGCGGTGCCCGGCGTGAAGCAGGCGGCGTGCTCGTCGCCCGGCGTGGTCGAGCTCACCCATTCCAACGACATGGTCCAGTCGAACGGCCGCTACCAGATGCTAAGCTACGCCCCGGTCGATTTCGGGTTCTTCGAGGTCTATGGCGTCGCGCCGGTGGCTGGGCGCCTGTTCCGGGAAGACCGTCCCGGTGACGATGGCGCCAAGCTCGGCGAAAACCCGCCGCCGATCGTCGTCAATGATGCGGCGGTGCGGGCACTGGGCTATCGCTCGGCGCAGGACGCGGTGGGCAGGCCGGTGGCCTGGCATTTCCTTCCAAACCTATCGATAAAGCAGCTGGACGCGCCGTCCCCGCCCTACCGCACGTCGCAGATCATCGGCGTCGTCCCCGACTTCTCGTTCGGGTCCGTCCGCCAGAAGGTGACACCCGCCTTCTATTACGTGGGTCCCAAGACCGACATGCTGAATTCGGTGGCGCTGAACATCAAGCTGGCGCCCGGCCACCGCGCCGAGACCGTCCAGGCGATCGACAGGCTCTGGACGAGCATCGGCCATGGCCAACCCCTGCAGCAGTACTTCGCCGACCAGTTCCTGCTGCGGCTCTACATCGACAACCTGATCCAGGGCGGCTTCATCGGCGTCTGCGCGCTGATCGCGATCTCGATCGCGGCGCTGGGCCTCTTCGCGCTCTCCGCGTTCACGGCGGAGCGGCGAACCAAGGAGATCGGGGTGCGCAAGGCGATGGGGGCCTCCAGCGGCGACATCCTGAAGCTGTTGCTCTGGCAGTTCACCAAGCCGGTCTTGTGGGCGAACCTGATCGCCTGGCCGATCGCATTCTTCGTGATGCGCTGGTGGCTCGCCGGCTTTGCCTATCACGTCGAGGTCGCGCCGTGGACGTTCGCCGCGGCCGGCGCGGCGGCGCTGTTCATCGCCTGGGCGACCGTACTGGCGCATGCCCTGAACGTCGCCCGCGCGAAGCCTGTGACGGCTCTGCGGTACGAGTAGTCGGGTGATCCCGCCTAAGTCCACTCTTCGCCGGCAACCGAACGTCCGCTCCGGTCGCAAAGGCGACCTCTGCCTAGGCGCATAACCCCGTCGCTGCGGTCGCTCGGGTGCATGACCTTGGAACTGGCTGCGCCCTGTCAGGCGTTACTGGGGAAGACCGGGAATGCGGGTCGACCTTCGGCAGCCTCAAATCGGCCTGACTTCGCCAATCTTTTCCGAGAGAAAGATTGGTGGGTGCTGGGGGATTCGAACCCTCGACCCGCTGATTAAGAGTCAGCGACGAGGCGACAGCGTCGAAAGCCCAGACGAGATGGCTCCGCTCGTTGCGGGTTCGAGTCCTGTTACCTCCACCACACGTCCGCTCCTGTTTCTTGGCGGACGTTCGGAAGGTCCTTAGGCGGTCGCCAGTGCATCGAACCCACGCAGAACGTCGGGCGTCGTGGACGGTACGTCGAGGCGCGAGGTTACGTCGGCAGCCCCCTCAGCGCTGAAATCGACGGCGAACCGACGTCCGATCTGCTCGGGGGTACCCGGGAGCCTTCGGCAGTTTCACTGGGGACCCGCGATCACCCGGCCAATGGCGCCGGCGCCCCCGGGGCCAATCGCGAACTGCGATTCTGGGCCCAACACCTCTGCGCGATTGGCGTGGAGGTTGAACCGCTCTCCGGCTCGCAATTCGAAGCCGATGCCGTCCCTGAGCCGGAACCGATCCCGCCCCGGGTGGAGGGTCAACGAAAGAGATGACCTAAGCCGAGCCACGATACCCCTTGCGCCAGTCGCCAAAGGTCGGCGCGGCCGCGTGTGCGCCTGCTCCGACATTTCCTCAATTGACAGACAATTACACAATATGATCGTATAGTGACGAGAGTTGATCAAAAATGGTCAAACTGGCGAACTGTCGCCATGGGGGGAGAAATGAACCGGAAGTCCGCGCTCTTCATGCGGGTCAGCGGAGGCTTGGTCCTCAGCGGCATTCTCGCCGCGCACGCGCAGGCCCAGTCGTCCAAGCCGGAGCCGACGCCAGTGGAAGCGAAGTCGACGTCCGCCGCGCTTTCCGAAATTGTTGTGACCGCCCGCCGCAGGGAGGAAAATATCCAGACGGTGCCGGAGTCCGTGACAGCTATTTCCGGGGCGCAGCTCTCCGAACAAAGGGTCCAATCGATCCAGGACCTGACGACGATTGCCCCGTCGATGATCAGTGTCCCCACAGCTGGCAACAGCCGCCAAGCCGACGCGATCTCCATTCGCGGCCAGGGTGGCGACAACGGCGTCGTGCAGTATTTCGCCGAGGTGCCGAACGCCATCACCCCGCGAGGGACGGTGTCGTTCAATACGACTTTCTTCGATATCGCTAACGTCCAGGTATTGAACGGACCGCAAGGCACGCTCTTCGGCAAGACGACGACCGGCGGGGCCATCCTCATCACACCCGTGCGGCCAAGCGCGACGCCCAGCGGGTATCTGGCGGTGCGAGCCGGCAACTACAATATGAAGGAGATCGAAGGCGCCTACGGAAGCTCGCTCTTCGGTTCAGACAAGGTCCTGTTCCGGGTCGCTTTCATCAAGCGCTCGCGTGATGGCTTCACGCGGAACCTCCAGGGCAAGAACGTCGACAACGTCAATCGCGACAGCATCCGGCTGTCCCTCATCGTTCGCCCGATCGACAAGCTCGAAAACTACACCATCGCCTACTACGACAGGGTCGCCGAGCAAGAACCCGGGATGTCAATCACCGATGCGTTCCCGACGATCAACCCCGCCATTCTGGGCCAGGTGCAGGCCGACGTCGCTGCCCAAAAGGCCCGTGGACCGCGTGTGGTCGACCTCACCCCCTTCGCAGCCCACGTCCACGTCCCGGGAATCATCAACATCACGACATATGATTTCTCGGAGCATCTGCACCTGAAGAACATCGCCTCCTACCGGCGGGAGCGGGTGGACAATTTCTTCTCGAATTTCGATGGCTCTCGATTCCCACTTTTGGACCTGTCGCGGATCCCCGGGTTCAAAAA
>JBJMQX010000059.1:0-20194 GCA_045802455.1 Phenylobacterium sp.
ATGCGTAGGGCGCGGTCCCGGTGACCTTCAGGGGGCCTTCGTAGCGGTCGACCGCCTTGCCGATGTTCCCCGCGCGGTTCTCCTTGACCGGATTGGGCGTCGCTTCCCAGTCGATGACCGAACTCATGCGGGCCTCCCGGCTTGCTGTTGACCGCCACGCGCCTCTTCGATCGCCGCCGGCGCGAGACGGGAGAGCAGGCTGATCTTGAAGCCGTTGCGGCCGTTGTTGCTGGCCTGGGCCAGCTCCGCGGCGATGGCCTCGGCGGGCGAGGCCCCCGATGCGAGGGCGGCCTCGGCGTCGACCGCGCGCCACGGCTTGTGGGCCACCGCCCCGAAGGCGATCTTGCCGCCCACCACCGCGACGCTGGCGAGGCCGGCGGCGTAGGACGCGCGATCGCGGACCTTGCGATAGACCTGCCCGCCCTTCGGCGGCGGCGGCAGGACGACGGCGGTGATCAGCTCGCCGGGAATCAGGTGGGTCTCGACCTCGGGCGTCTCGCCGGGCAGCCGGTGCAGCTCCATCAGCGGGAAGCTGCGCTGGGCGCCGGACGGCGACAGCACCTCGACCGTGGCGTCGAGCGCCACCAGCGCCACCGCCATGTCCGACGGGTGGGTGGCGATGCAGGCGTGGCTGGCGCCGAAGATCGCCGAGTTGCGGTTCAGCCCCTCCAGCGCGCCGCAGCCGGAGCCGGGCGCCCGCTTATTGCAGGGCTTGGTGGTGTCGTAGAAGTAGGCGCAGCGGGTGCGCTGCAGCAGGTTGCCGGCGGTGGTCGCCTTGTTGCGCAGCTGGCCCGAACCACCGGCGACGATCGCCTGGGTCAGCACCGGATAGCGCGCGCGGACCCGGGCGTCGGCGGCGACGTGGCTGTTGGTGGCCGCGGCCCCGATCCGGAGGCCGCCGTCGGGCGTGTCCTCGACGCCCGCCATCGGCAGGCGGCCGACGTCGATCAGGTGGGCCGGCCGCTCGATCTCCAGCTTCATCAGGTCCAGCAGGTTGGTGCCGCCGGCCAGGAACCTGGCGTTCGGATGCTCGGCCGCGGACTTCACCGCCGCCTCGGCGCTCTGGGCGCGCTCGTAGGTGAAGGGCCTCATGCCAGGTCTCCGGCCACCGACCTGATGGCGGCGACGATCTGCGGATAGGCCGAGCAGCGGCAGATGTTGCCGCTCATCCGCTCGCGCAGCTCGTCGTCGGTGAGCCGCACCTTGGCCGTTAGATCGGCGGTCTCCTGGCTCGGCCAGTTGTCGGCCACCTCCTGCAGCATGCCGACGGCCGAGCAGATCTGGCCGGGCGTGCAGTAGCCGCACTGGAAAGCGTCCTCGGTGAGGAAGGCCTGCTGGATGGGGCTGAGCTTCTCGGGCGTGCCGATGCCCTCGATGGTGGTCACCTGGTCGCCGTCATGCATCACCGCCAGCGAGAGGCAGGAATTGATCCTGACGCCGTTCACCAGCACCGTGCAGGCGCCGCACTGGCCGTGGTCGCAGCCCTTCTTCGAGCCGGTGAGCCGCAGGTGCTCGCGGAGCGCGTCGAGCAGGGTGGTGCGTGGATCGAGGTCGAGCGCCCTCGCCTCGCCGTTGACGGTGATCGTGGTCTTCAAGCCATCCCCTCGCGCCGCTCATCCCGGCGAAAGCCGGGACCCAGATGGAAGACACTGACGTGGGCTCGACGAGCGCCCCGTCCTTCCAACCCGCCCTCGATCGTTCGACCTGGGTCCCGGCCTGCGCCGGGATGAGCGGATTGAAACGTTTGTTTTAGTCTAGCCTCTAGCTCTCGCCGGGCGCCAGAGCCTTGACGGAAAGGGCGTGGATCGGCCCCTTCAGCTCCTCGGCCAGCGCGCTGTAGACCATCCTCTGCCGGGCCACCTTGCCCTGCCCCGCGAACGCGGCGGCCTCGATGGTGACGTTGAAGTGGCTCTCGCCGCCGGGCCGGGCGCCGGCGTGGCCGTGGTGGCGCGCGGAATCGTCCTCGATTTCCAACCGAGTGGGCGCGAAGGCCGAGGTGAGCTTCTTGTGGATGGCATCGAATATGGCGCCCATCGTGCCGATCTTCAATTCTTGAAAGGGATTATCTCGGCCTCATACTTGGGCGATGGCCGCCGCCTTTCAATACAAGCCACGCTTCGTGGACATCCGCGTCCGCCCGCCCTCCGAGGACGAGGCGCAGGCCGAGGACGTCAATGCGCTGAAGCCGGGCGAGCGGGCCTGCGACCACCCCGGCTGCGGCAAGGCCGCCACCGCGCGTGCGCCGAAGTCGCGCGACATGCTGAACGAGCACTACTGGTTCTGTCAGCCGCATGCGGCGGAGTACAACCGCAACTGGAACTTCTTCGCCGGGATGAGCGAGGGCGAGGTCCGCCGCCGCCAGCAGGACGAGCTGTTCACCGGCGGGCGCCCGACCTGGGAGATGAAGGCCGGCAGGTTCTCCCGCGAGGCCGCCGCCTTCAACCACCGCTTCCGCCGCGGCGAGGGCTACCGCGACCCCTACAACCTGTTCGGCAAGAACGCCGGCAAGCCGACCGCCGAGCCCGAGGACCGCCGGCTGGGCAAGATCGAGCGCAACGCGCTGGCCGACCTCGACCTGGACGGGACCGCCGACGGCCCGAAGATCCGCGGCCGCTACACCGAGCTGGTGCGCCGCCTGCACCCCGACGCCAACGGCGGCGACCGGGCCGGCGAGAACCGCCTGCAGCGCGTGATCAAGGCCTACCAGACGCTGCGCAAGGCAGGCATGGTCTAGGGCCAGGGCGTCAGACCCTCGCGGGCCACGAGTTCGGCGTAGCTGGGCAGCGTCGCCATCCGATCGAGATAGCCGGATAGCGCCGGCCAGGCGTTCGCGGGGCGGGGCATGTTCCGCGACCAGCGCATGTACATGACGGCCAGATAGTCGGCTGCGCCGGGAGCGTTCCCGAACAGGAAGGCCCGCCCGGAAAGCTCCCGGTCGAGGCGGTCCCAGGCGGCTTCGATGCGCAGGCGGGCCAAGGCCTTGACCGCGTCGGCGCCGGCCGGGTCGCCGTCCTTGTCGGTGTAGAACCAGTCGCGGAACGGCGCGGCGAGGCCGTTGGCGAGGAAGGCCATGGTCTCCAGCCAGCGGGCGCGCTCGGGCGAACCCGGCGCCGGCGCGAGGCCGGCCTGCCGATGCCGCTCGGCCAGCAGCATCATGATCGCGACCGCTTCGCCGACCGGGGCGCCGTCGACGACCAGGGTCGGCACCCGGCCCGCAGGATTGATCTCGAGGTAGGCCGGGGCGCGCTGGTCGCTCTTTTCGAAGGACAGCGCCCGAGCCTCGAAGGGGGCGCCGATGGCGATCAGCGCCCAGTGAACGGCCAGGCTCGCCGTCCCCGGCGAATAGTAGAGCGTGTAGGTCATCCGCCGTCCCCATTCCTGCGCGAGAAGCGGAGCGATAGCGCGGCCGCCGCCCGCCCGGAATGCCGCAACTCCCTCGATTCGGGACGCGCGCCCTAGGCCGGCTCCATCTCCGAGGGCATGCGCTCGGTGTCGACCACCGCCTGCAGGGCCGGCGGATAGCGGGAGCCTGAGACGGTGTCGCCGTTGACGATCCGGTCCACGCGGGCCAAGACCTCGGCGGAGAGGGCGATGTCGCCGGCCGCTGCGTTCTCGCGCACGTGGTCCGGATTGGTGGTGCCGGGAATCGGCACGATGATCGGGTCCTTGGCCAGCAGCCAGGCCAGGCACAGCTGGGCGGGCGTGCAGCCGGCGTCGCGGGCGACCGCCGCGAACCGCTCGAGCAGCTTCCGGTTGGCCTGCAGGGCCTCGCCCTGGAAGCGGGGCATGTTGGCGCGCATGTCGCCCTCGCCGAACCGGGCGGGGTCGCTGGCGCCGCCCGCCAGGAAGCCGCGGCCCACCGGCGAGAACGCGACGAACGCCACGCCCAGCTCGCGGCAGGCCTCCAGCACGCCCAGCTCCGGGTTGCGGGTCCAGGGCGAATATTCGTTCTGCAGAGCGGTGATCGGGTGCGCGGCATGCGCCCGGCGCAGGGTCGCCGCGGAGACCTCCGAAAGCCCGATCGCGCGGATCTTGCCCTCGGCCACCAGCTCGGCGAGCGCGCCGACGCTCTCCTCGATCGGCACGCGCTTGTCCCAGCGGTGCAGGTAGTAGAGGTCGATGACCTCGGTCTTCAGCCGCCTGAGGCTGCGTTCGCAGGTGTCCTTCAGGTTGGCCGGGCTGCCGTCGATCTGGCGCTGGTCGCCGACCGTGATGCCGCACTTGGAGGCCAACGTGAACTTCGCCCGGTGCGGCCCCAGCACCTCGGCCACGAGGCTCTCGTTGCCGCCCAGGCCATAGACGGCGGCGGTGTCGAAGAAGCTGTGGCCGGCGTCGAGCGCGGCGCGCAGCACCGCTTCCGCCCGCTCGCGCGGCGTCGGCGGGCCATAGCCGCTGGACAGCCCCATGCAGCCGAAGCCGATGGCCGAAACCTCGAACGGACCGACGCTGCGGGTCTGCATGCTGGGGCTCCTGATCTGCGACGGGGCGAGAAACGGTGCGGCGGACGCCGCGTCAAGCCTTCCGCTCGTCACCGCTGGCCCGCCGCCTGTCACGGTCGCGGCGCCGGATGGCCCGGCGGGCGCGCCGGTCGTCACTGGCGGGTGGCGCGGCCAGGGCGCAGCATGATCTTCGGCCGCCACGGCCTCGAACGGGGCGAGACAGGCTTTGGAGCAAACGATGCGCAAGACGATCTTCCTGGCGGGCGCGGCGGCGGTGGCCCTGGCGGCGGCGACGCTGGCGGGCCACGCGCGAGCAGACGACTGGGGCGCCTATGGCCGGGACCTGGCGGGCACGCGGTTCTCGCCGCTGACCCAGATCACGCCGGCCAACGTGGCGGGCCTGAAGCCGGCCTGGACCTTCCACACCGGCGACATCTCCGACGGCAAGACGCGCGGCGTCCCGCGCAGCGGGTTCGAGACCACGCCGCTGGTGATGGGCGGGCGGATGTACCTGACGACGCCGTTCAACCGGGTGATCGCGCTGGACGCGGCGAGCGGCCGGCGGGTCTGGACCTACGACCCGAAGCTCGATCGGGCCCAGCCCTATGGCGACGGGCTGATCAACCGCGGGCTGGCGGCGTGGCGCAACCCGGCGGCAGGAAAGGGCGCCTGTGCGCTGACGCTCTACGAGGCGACCCTGGACGCACGGCTGGTGGCGGTGGACGGCGAGACCGGCGCGCCCTGCCCCGGCTTCGGGACCAATGGTGAGGTCAGCCTGCGCGACGTGGCCCGCTACAGGCCCGGCGTCTATCACATGACCTCGCCGCCGATCGCGCTGGACGGCGTGGTGGTGGTGGGCTCGGCGATCGACGACAATGCGCGGACCGCCATGCCCTCCGGCGTGGTGCGCGGCTATGACGCCCGGAGCGGCAAGCTGCTCTGGTCCTGGGAGCCGCTGCAGGCCCCGAAGGCGGCGACGGCCGGGACCTGGAACACGGGCGCCGGCAACGCCTGGTCGGTGCTTTCGGCCGACGCCAAGCGGCATCTGGTGCTGGTCCCGACCGGCAGCGCCAGCCCCGACTACTGGGGCGGCCTGCGGCCCGGCGACAACCGCTGGGCCAACTCGGTGGTGGCGCTGGACGTCAGGACCGGGAAGCTGAAGTGGGGCTTCCAGCTCGTCCACCACGACCTGTGGGACTATGACACGGCGGCGGCCCCGATGCTGACCCAGTTCAAGCTCAACGGCCGCAGCGTCCCCGCGGTGATCGCCGGCAACAAGACCGGCATGGTGTTCGCGCTCGACCCCGCGACGGGCAAGCCGGTGCTGCCGGTCGAGGAGCGGCCCGTGCCGCAGAGCACGCTGGCCGGTGAGAAGAGCTCGCCCACCCAGCCGTTCCCGACCGCGACACCGCCGCTCGTGCCGCAGGCCCTGTCGGCCACGGACGTCTGGGCGATCTCCGAGCCCGACAAGCAGTGGTGCGCGAAGCAGATCGCGGCGCTTTCCGGCTCATCCATGTTCTCGCCGCCCAGCGAGGCGGGAACGCTGGCCATCCCCGGCAATGTCGGCGGGATCAACTGGAGCGGCTTCGCCTGGGATGGCGGCAATGGCCGGCTTATCGTCTCGGTGACGAACCTGCCCGCCAAGGTGAGGATGATCCCGGCCGGCAAGTTCACGGGCGGCGACAAGGGCGACCTGCGGGCCGAGACGACGATGCAGCTGGGCACGCCGTTCGCGATGAGCCGCGATTTCCTGCGCGCGCCCTCGGGCCTTCCCTGCATCAAGCCGCCGTTCGGCGAGCTCGTGGCGCTGGACCTGGGGGCCGGCAAGATCGTCTGGCGCGTGCCGCTGGGCTCGCTGGAGGAGCTCGCGCCCGGCGTCGGGAACATCGCCAAGGGCTCGATCGTGCTGGGCGGGCCGATCGTGACGGCGAGCGGCCTGATCTTCCAGGGCGGCACGCTGGACAAGACCCTGCGCGCCTTCTCGGCGGCCGACGGCAAGCTGCTGTGGAGCGGCGCCCTGCCGGCCAGCGCGCACGCCACGCCGATCACCTACGAGGCCGGCGGCAAGCAGTACGTGGTGATCGCCGCCGGCGGCTCGGCCAAGGTCGACCAGGAGCGCCAGGACGACGCGGTGGTCGCCTACGCGTTGCCCTGATCGGCCAGCCTCGCCTCCAGTGCCGACAGATCGTCGACGAACCACACGCTCTTTCCCCGGTTGGACTCGCGGATGAAGTCGCGGAGCGGGACGCTGGCGGCGGCGGCTTCGGCGACGTCGCCCAGGACGACTGCGTGGTGGCGGTAGTTGACCAGCTTCTGCAGCACCTCGCCCGCGACGCCGGAGGAGAGCCTGAGGAAGTCGGGGCCGAGGCGCGCGAGCGGGATCGCCACGATGCGGACCTCGAGGCCCATCAGCTCGCCGATGAGGTCGGTGAGATTGGCGTATTCCGCCAGGCATGGGCCGTCGGGCGCGCAGACGTAGATCCGGGCCCCGGCGATCTCGCGCACGCTCATGGCTTGAGCGCCGCGCGCAGGAAGGCGTCGATCTCGGCGGTGTGGCCCATCAGGAAGTGGCCGGCTTCCGGGAGGTAACGGATGTCGGCGTGCAGGAGGTTTGCCGCCAGCCGCCTGCGCTTCCCCGCCGAGTCGATGAACACGTCCTTGCCGCCGAGGATGGCCAGCACCGGCATCGCCAGGCGCTGCAGGCCCGCGTCGCTGAACCGGGGCAGCCGCTCGCGGCGGACCTTGAAGTGCTCGTGGATCGAGGCGTTGAACGCGACGAAGGCCTGGACGGCCGGCGAAGCCTCGCCGGACGGCTGCGGCCCGCCGATCCGGCGCATCAGGACCTTGCGGCCCCAGGGCCCGAGCAGCATCAGCGGCGCGGCCCAGAGCAGCACGTTGCGGTGGCGGCCGACGCCGCCCGGGCAGAGCAGCGCCAGCGCGGACACGCGCTCCGGCCGATGGGTGGCGTACTCGAGCGCCAGCCAGCCGCCGAGCGAGATGCCGACGAGGGCGCAGCGCTCGACGCCTAGCCCGGCCAGCACGTCGTCCAGCCACCCGACGTAGGACCCCGACGCCAGCGGCGGACGGCTCTCGGCGGAAAGCCCCGGCTCGCCAATCATGTCGATGGCGTAGACGCGGAAATGCTCGCCCATGATCGCGGCATCGCGCAGCCAGACCACCGAGTTGCTGGCCGAGCCGTGCAGGAAAACCACCGCCGGCGCGCCCAGCTTGCCGCTGGCCACCACGAAGGTCTCGCCCTGGCTCGTCGGCACGCGCAGTTGCTCGCTGGGCTTGGGCCAGTAGCTGAGGAACTGGGCGTAGCGGGCGCGCACGGCCTCGCCGCCTTGCGGCGTCTTCCAGATCGCGGTCATCGGGTGGTTCCTTGGGGCTCAGGCCTCGGTGAGCGTCCTGATCATCGTCAGCATGGTCGAGGTGTCGGCGGGCGAGCCCACGATGACGATCTTCAGCCGGCGCTCGGCCTCGTCGTAGGCGACATCCAGGCTCATCGGGTCCTGCGGCGCCTCGCGGCCCATGCGCAGGCTGGGCAGCATGCGCGCCAGGCGCTGGGCAAGCTCCGGCGAGGCGTCCGGGACATCGACGATGCTGGTCACCCGGACCGGACCCGCCCCGCCGCCGCCCGCGCCGCCCGGCCGGGCGCCGGTCATCGCCTCCAGGTCGGAGCGCAGGATGCGGTACGACTTGCCGACCTTGACGGCGCGCAGTCGGCCCTCGCGGATGAACCGCAGCACGGTCTTCGGGTGCAGCTTCAGCCGCTCGGCGAACTGTTCGACGGTGTAGACTTCTTCCGACATGGGGAGTCGGGCGCCTCTGCAATGTTCCGTATTGTTCCTTATCACTCCCTAATATGGAGTCAATAGTGGTGTTGAAGGTCTTATTGGGAACGGTCGCGGCGGTTCTCGCAGTCGGCGTCGTGCGGGCCGCGGAGCCCAGCCGCTACCTGCTGGAGCCGGACGCCGTCTGGACGCCGGGCGAGGCCGCCGCGCACGCCGGCTGGGTGGTCGCCGTCGAAGGCGAGCGGATCGTGGCGGTCGGCCCGAAGGCCTCGGTGAAGCCGCCCGCCGGCGCGCAGGTGGTGGCCCTGCCCGGCCTGACGCTGACGCCGGGCCTCATCGAGCTGCACTCGCACCTGCTGCTGCACGCCTACAACGAGGTGCTCTGGGACGATCAGGTGCTGAAGGAGGCGCCGACCTACCGCGTGCTGCGCGCCGCCCGCGACGCGGCGCGGACCCTGATGAGCGGCTTCACCACCGAGCGCGACCTGGGCACCGAGGGCGCCGCCGACGCCGACGTGCAGCTGAAGCGCGCTATCGACGAGGGCATGGTGGCGGGCCCGCGCCTGTTCGTCGCCACCCGCGCCATCGTCGCCACCGGCAGCTATGGGCCGAGGAAGGGCTTCCGCGCCGACATGGAGCTGCCGCAGGGCGCGCAGGAGGTCTCCGGCGAGGCGCAGATGGTGGCCGCGGTTCGCGAGCAGGCGGCGATGGGCGCGGACTGGATCAAACTCTATGCCGACTACCGCACCGGCCCCGACGGCTCGACGCGGCCGACGCTGACGCCCAAGGAGATCGCCGCGGCGGTGGAGGTGGCGCACGCGTCCGGCCGGCCTGTGGCGGTGCACGCCGCCAGCGACGAGGGCATCCGCAACGCCGCGGCCGCCGGCGTCGACACCATCGAGCACGGCTATGGCGCGAGCGAGGCCACCTTCCAGCTGATGAAGGCCAAGGGCGTCGCCTACGTGCCGACGCTGACCGCGCCCGAGGCCACCTCGATCTACTTCCAGCACTACGTGCCCGGCAAAGGCCCGCCGACGCCGGCGATCATGGCGGCGGCCGAGGCGTTCCGGCGGGCGCTGAAGGTGGGCGTGACCATCGGCGCGGGCTCCGACGTCGGGGTCTTCCCGCACGGCGAAAGCTGGCGCGAGCTCGCCTGGATGGTGAAGGACGGCATGACGCCGACCCAGGCGCTGACCGCGGCCACGGCGACCAACGCCAGGATCCTCGGCCGCGAAGCCAGCCTGGGCCAGGTGAAGCCCGGCTACCTCGCCGACCTCGCCGCCTTCCAGGGCGACCCCACCAAGGACATCGCCGCCACGAAAGAGGTGCGCTTCGTGATGAAAGGCGGCGTCGTATACCGGCGGCCGTGAAGACCTACGCGCCCGCGGCAATGAAGAGCAATGATCAACCGCAGAGATCGCCGAGACACGCCGAGCGGCCCAGCATGGTCAGAGGCCGTTGGCCAGCCGGCAGATGCCGCTCTTGAGCAGCTTGACATTGAAGTTGAGCAGGTAGCCGAGGCGGAAACCGCCGAGCTTCAGATAGCTCAGCAACTGCGCGCGGTGCACGTCAGTGAGCGTGGCGACCGCCTTGACCTCGACGACTACCTTGCCGTGGACCAGGAGATCGAGGCGATAGCCCAGGTCGATCTTCGTTTCGTCATAGACGATCGGCGGCACCAACTGCCTCTGTGATCGATGCCCGCCTTGGAGAGTTCATGCGATAGGCAGCCCTCGTATGCGTTCTCGAGCAGACCGGGACCCAGGGTCCGGTGAACCTTGAGGGCGCAGCCCAGCAGCCTTTCCCCGATTTCGTTCTCGTCCACGGCGCCCTCCGCGTAGCTCAGCGATCTCCGCGGTTGTTCCTAACCCTATCTGCGCGTTCGCGCAGCGCGCCTTGGGTCAGGCGGCGGCGGCCTTGGCGCGGGCGGCTTCGAACCAGGGGATCAGGCGGGCGATGGCGTCTTCGACCTCGGGCGTGGAGACCGCGAAGCTGAGGCGGATGAAGCGGTGGCCGTCGATCGGGTCGAAGTCGATGCCGGGCGCGGTCGCGACGCCGGTGTCGACCAGCAGCTGCTTGCAGAAGGCCAGGCTGTCGTCGGTGAGCGCGCCCACGTCGGCGTAGATGTAGAAGGCGCCGTCCGGCGGGGCGATCCGCTCCAGGCCGAGCTTCGGCAACGCCTCCAGCAGGCGCTCGCGGTTGCGGCGGTAGGTGTCGAGGTGGCCGTCGAGCTCCTCGCGGCAGTCCATGGCGGCCAGGGCCGCGTGCTGGGCGAGCGCCGGCGCCGTCAGGAACAGCACGCCCGCGTGGCCGGCGGTGCGCGCGGCGAGCTCGGGCGGCGCCAGCAGCCAGCCCAGCCGCCAGCCCGGCATGCTGAAGTACTTGGAGAAGCTGTTCACCACGATGGCGTCCGGCTCGAACTCCAGCATCGAGTGGGCGCGCTCGCCGTAGGTCAGGCCGTGGTAGATCTCGTCGGAGACGATGCGGACGCCGCGCGCCCGGCAGACCTCGACGATCGCCTTCAGCTCGTCGGCCGGGATCACCGAGCCGGTCGGGTTGGCCGGGCTGGCGATGATCACCCCCTTCGGCGCCGGCTCGATGGCGGCCAGCGCCTGGGCGGTGAGCTGGAAGCGCGTCTCCGGCCCGCAGGCGATCTCCAGCGGCGCCAGCTTCAGGGCCCGCGCCGTGTTGCGGTAGGAGACGTAGCCCGGCCGCGCCATGGCGATCACGTCGCCGGCCTGGAACGCCGCAGCGAGGGCCGCCACCAGCGCGGCCGAGGCTCCGCAGGTCAGCGTGATCTGCGAGGCCCTGACCTCGACGCCATACGCCTCGGCGTAGTGACGCGCTATCCGCACCTTCAGCGGATGGCTCTCCCAGTAGGGCAGCTTGTCGGCGTCCAGCGCGGCGTGCGCCACGGCGATCGCCGCCTTCGGCGCTCCGGTCGAGGGCTGGCCGAACTCCATGTGGATCACCGAACGTCCTTCGGCCTTCAGCTTCTGGGCCAGCGCGGAGATGGAGATCGCATAGAACGGGTCGACGTCGGACATGGATCGAGGGTTAGCAGATGCGTGCTCTCAGGAGCAAAGCCCACCGATGCAGGACGCGCCGAAAGCGCGACTAAAGAATACCACCAAGGACGCCAAGGACACCAAGGCGCAGCCCATCGCGCTGAGCCCCTGCTTGGTGGTCTTGGTGTCTTGGTGGTCTTCTTTTCCTGCTTGGCGCTTCGCGGCCTAGACGGGCGTGTCCCCCGCCACGGTTGTCCGGTGCATCAGGCGCAGGTGGCCGTCGTAGCCGCCTTCGGCCAGGTGCATGGTGCAGCGGTTGTCCCACATCAGCAGCATGCCGGCCCGCCACTTGTGGCGGTAGATGAACTGGTCCTGGACCATGTGCTTGAAGAGCAGGCCGAGGATCCCGTCGGCCTCGGGCTGGGTCAGGCCCTCGACGCCCACGGTGTAGACCGGGCTGATGAAGAGCGCCTTGCGGCCGGTCACCGGGTGGGTGCGGACCAGCGGGTGGCGGTGGGTCTTCTCGGCCTCCGTCGACGTGATGATCTGCATGGTCCGCTGGGCGGTCTCCTTGGCGAAGGAGCCCTGGGTCCCATAGGGCCGGGCCGCGGAATGGATCGCCTGCAGCGGCGCCAGCATCGTCTTCATGGTCGGCGACAGCGCCTCGTAGGCGCGGTTGCAGTCGCAGAAGAGGGTGTCGCCGCCGACCGGCGGGATCACCTCCGAGCGCAGCAGGGTGGCGGCCGGCGGCTGCGGCTGGAAGCTCCAGTCGGAATGCCAGCCGGCGCCGAAGTTGGTGGCCTTCTCGTCCGGCTCGCGGCGCAGCTCCAGCACGTTGGGGTGGCCCTCCATCGGCTTGATGAAGGGGTCGTGGCCGAAGCCGCCCATGGTCAGCGTGAAGGCCTCCAGCGCCTCCAGGCTCAGCGGCTGGTCGGGGAAGGCCACCACCGAGTGCGCGGCCCAGGCGGCCTTTACCTCGGCCAGCGCCGAAGGCGGCAGCGGCCTGGATAGGTCGAGGCCGGTGATCTCGGCCCCGAAGCCCGAGGGCTGCGGCGTGACCTGGATGGTGCGGTCGGCGCGTTCGGCGTCCTTCAGCATGGCCTTGGTCCCCTGGGCTCCTTGCGCTTGCGACGGCGCACTCCCTTATGAAACACCCGTTTGCTTCCGTCCCGGCAAGACTGTAATCGAACCCGCGCCATGACTGCTTTCGACACCGAAGAAGACAAGCTGCTGACGCTGGTCCCCGACCACGAAGTCGACGCGCGCAAGGCGTTCGGCGTGGACTTCGACATGAAGGTCCCGGCGTTCAAGGAACGCGACCCGCACGTCCCCGACCTCGACGAGGCCTACAAGTTCGACCCCGAGACCACGCGGGCGCTGGTCGCCGGCTTCGCGCACAACCGCCGGGTCATGGTCCAGGGCTACCACGGCACCGGCAAGTCGACGCACATCGAGCAGGTGGCGGCGCGGCTGAACTGGCCGCTGGTCCGCGTGAACCTGGACAGCCACGTGAGCCGCATCGACCTGGTGGGCAAGGACGCCATCGTCCTGAAGGACGGCCGCCAGGTCACCGAGTTCCGCGAAGGAATGCTGCCCTGGGCGATCCAGCGGCCGATCGCGCTGGTGTTCGACGAGTACGACGCCGGCCGGCCGGACGTGATGTTCGTGATCCAGCGGGTGCTGGAGGCGCAGGGCAAGCTGACGCTCTTGGACCAGAACCGGGTGATCCGCCCGAACCCCTGGTTCCGGCTGTTCTCGACGACCAACACCATCGGCCTCGGCGACACCACCGGGCTCTATCACGGCACCCAGCAGATCAACCAAGGCCAGATGGACCGCTGGTCGATCGTGACCACGCTGAACTACCTGGCCCACGACGTTGAGGCCGAGATCGTGCTGGCCAAGGCGCCGACCTATGCGACCGCCGAGGGCAAGCGGACGATCAACGCCATGGTCCGCGTCGCCGACATGACGCGGAACGCCTTCATGAACGGCGACATCTCGACCGTCATGAGCCCGCGGACCGTGATCACCTGGGCCCAGAACGCCGAGATTTTCGGCGGCGACGTGGCGCTGGGCTTCCGGATGACCTTCCTGAACAAGTGCGACGAGCTGGAGCGCGGCACCGTCGCCGAGTTCTTCCAGCGCGCCTTCGGCCAGGACCTGCCGGAGAGCACGGCGCGGGTGCGGGTGGCTTAGACCCGCGTTTGTGCCAGCCGGTTGTCGGCGCCGCGTTCTGTCATCCGTCCTGGGGGTGGCTCGCCCGGTCAATCGGGCGGACGGCGGCTGCGCGCCGCTCACCTGGGGAGGACATCAATGACCGGAACTCATCGCCACCTGGCCGGCGCCGGCGTCGCCGCCGCGGTCCTGGCGCTGGCCGCCGCGCCGGCGGCGGGCGAGCCCGCGGCGCACCCGTCCATGGCGCCGCTCGCGCAGTACCTCATCGACCGCGACGCCGAGATCGCCATGGCCCGCAGCGCCGCGCCGCCATCCGTGTCCGGCGAAGCGAGCGTCCTCGTATTGGGGCCCCACGGCTACGAGACCGCCGTGAAGGGCAAGAACGGGTTCGTATGCCTGGTCGAGCGGTCGTGGACGTCGCCGTTCGACGCCGCCTGGTTCTGGAACCCCAGCATCCGCGCCCCGATCTGCTACAATCCGCCCGCCGCGCGATCCGTGCTCGCCTACAGCATCGAGCGTACGCGTTGGGCGCTGGCCGGCTGGTCGCGCGACAGGATGCTGCAGACGCTGAGCGCCGCGGCGGCCCGCAAGGCCCTGGCGGGGCCGGAGCCCGGCGCGATGTCCTACATGCTCTCGCCCCAGCAGCACCTCACGGACGCCCCTGGCGCCTGGCGGCCGCACATGATGTTCCACGTGCCGCTCGCCGACGCGGCCGCCTGGGGCGCCAACCTGCCCGGCTCGCCCATCATGCTGGACACCGACCACGCACCCGGCCCCGAGCCGGTCTCCGTGTTCATGATGCCCGCCGCCGCCTGGTCGGACGGCTCGCCCGCGCCCGCCCACAATCACTGACGCGTGGCGACCCGCGACGAGCTGGAGCGCGGCGCCGTCGCCGAATTCTTCCAGCGCGCCTTCGGCCAGGACCTGCCGGAAGCACGGTGCGGGTGCGGGTGGCTTGGGCTCCCTTTCCCGCGCAAGTGGGAAACGAAGGCCTGGCCCGCAGCATCATCCCTTTGATCCCGCCGGTCATGGCCGCGATTGCCTGAGCCTGCGAGCGTCCGCTCCGCAGCCGGGAGCGCGCGCATGGCGATGATGAAGGCGGCCGTCTACCGCCGGTACGGGCCGCCCGAGGTCGTGCGCGTCGAGGCGGTCCCGAAGCCTTCGCCTAAGGCCGGCGAGGTGCTGGTGCGCGTGCACGCGGCGACCGTCTGCGCGGCGGACTGGCGGTGCCGCAAGGCCGAGCCCTTCATCGTGCGGCTGATGAACGGCCTCTTCGCGCCGAAGCGCATGCGGGTGCTGGGGCTGGAGCTGTCCGGAACGGTGGAGGCGGTCGGCGCGGGCGTGACGCGCTTTGCGCCCGGCGACGAGGTGTTCGGCTCGCCCGGCATGGGGGCCGGCGCGCACGCGCAATACGTCTGCTTGGCCGAGGACGGCCTGATCGCCAAGCGGCCGCCCAACATGAGCTTGGACGAGGCCGCCTGCGTGATCTTCGGCGGCAGCTCGGCGCTGCATTTCCTGCGCGCGGCCAAGGTCCAGCCCGGCCAGAAGGTGCTGATCTACGGCGCCTCCGGCAGCGTCGGCGTCTTCGCCGTCCAGATCGCCAAGCATATGGGCGCGCACGTCACGGCGGTCTGCAGCACGCGCAATGTCGAGACGGCCCGTTCGCGGGGCGCCGACGCGGTGGTCGACTACACGCGCCAGGACTTCGCGGCCGCGGGACCCGTTTACGACGTGATCTTCGAAACCGTCGGCAAGGCCGACGTGCGGCGCGCCTTCGCGGCGTTGAAGCCCGGCGGGACGTTCGTCGTCGAGACGCCGGCCGAATGGCTGCAGGCCATCGGGCTCGCGCTCATGCCCGGCCGCGCCCGCGTCGTCGGCGGCATGGCGCGGGTGACCCCCGACGGGCTGGCGTACCTGAAGGACCTCATCGAGGCGGGAAAGCTGCGCACCGTGATCGACCGGAGCTTTCCGCTGGACCAGATCGCCGAGGCCCACCGCCTGGCCGAAAGCGGTCACAAGCGCGGGCATGTGGCCGTGCTGATGGACTGAGCGTCGGCGGGATCAACTGCCGACGCGCTGAGCACGGAACCCGGGATCGCCGGCCGGTCTAACGCTTCTGATAGGGATGGAAGATGTAGTCCTTGGCTTTCACGGCCACGTGGCAGGCGTGTCCGCAGTCCGCCGGGCTTGCCGCGTCAGGCGTGAAGGTGTCGGCCTTGGCGTCGTAGTTGAACACCGCATAGCCCCAGCCGCCGGTCTTGGTGAACCGCTTGCTGTCCTTCTCCATGAGGAAGGCCTGGGCGAAGGTGTCGGGCACGTCCACGACGAAGGGCGCCTCGGTGCTCTTCTTCGGCTTCCACTGCAGCTTGGCGATCTTGGCGCCCTCGGGGAAGGGCTTGCCGTTGCCGGGAGCGCCGGCCTTGTAGGCCGCGATCATGGCCGGGTTGGCGACGATCACCTTCAGGACGTCCTCCTGCCGCGCGGACGACACCACCGACCAGTCCTCGTACCCCTTGAAGTCGGCGAACCTGATCCCGCCGGGAGAAACCAGCGCGTACTTGTCCTGCGCGGCGTGGATGGCGGTGGCGCCGAGGACAGCGAGCGCTGCGGCGGCCATCGCAAGGGTAAGCTTTCGCATGACGGATCCACTCCTCGGTCTCGTGGGTGAGCTGGTTTTCGTTGGGTGATCTGCGGGGTCACCGGCGGGGATAGGCTGTGAAGATGAAGTCCTGCGCGGCGACCGCCGCGGCGTGGCAGGCGTGGCCGCAGTCCGTCCCCGTCCCGACGGGCTCGAGCGCGCCGGACGCCGGCTCGGCCTGGAATTTGGCGTAGGCCCAGCCGTTGGTCTTCGGGAACCGCTTCGAGTCCTTCTCGATGAACGAGAGGGACGTGAGCGCGTCCGGGACCATCACGAAGTAGGGCGAGGCGGTGTTCCGCTTGCTGGTCCACTCGACCTTCACGATCTTCGAGCCTTCCGGAAATTGCTTTCCCGCGGCCGGCAGACCGGCCCTGTAGGCCCGCATCATCACAGGGTTGGCGGCGATCAGCTTAAGGCCGTGTTCCGTCTGGCTGACGGCCACCGCTTCCCAGCCCACGTAACCCTTGAACTCGGAGAACGAGAGGCCGTCGGGGACCTTGAGCGCGGATCGGTCGTGGGCCGCGAGCGCCGCGCCGCCGGCGCCCAGGAGGACCATCGCCGCGGCCGGGACCACCCGCGACCACATTGCTCGCATAGCTTGCTCCCGGATGCGTCCCGCAAGACCAGGTGGCAATCCGCAGTCTGCTTAAACCCTGAGTTGCCCGCGCAGCGGCACAGTCTGCCCTCTGCCCGCCATGTCAAGCTTCCGAAGTACGGCTGCGCGGCCGTTGACTTCCGCCCGCGTCGAGGCCTGAGCTTCGCCATGGCGGTGAAGCGACGGACGGTGGCGTTGGGCGCGCAGGTGTTCGGCGCGGGCGTGATGGTGCTGGCGGTCGTGGGCCTGGCGCTGGGCGACTTCCTGCCGGGGCAGCCGGCGCCCAAGTGGCTGGCCGACCGCACGGTCCTCGCCTACGCGGTCGCGGCCATGATGCTGGCGGCCGGCGCGGCCATGACTTGGCGCCGGCTGACGGTGTGGGGCGCAGCGGCGCTCGCGCTCTACTACGGGGTCGCCGTCGTCCTGCTGATGGATGGCCGGATGGTGCTGCGCCACGCCCGCGAGTACCTCGCCTACAGCAACACCGCCGAGCAGCTGGCGATCGCGGCGGCGGCGCTGATCGTCTTCGCCGGGACCGCCCGGATCGAACCGGCGCTCGCCAGGCGCCTGACGCGCGCCGGCCAGCTGGCGTTCGGAGCCTGCGCCGTGCTCTTCGGCGGCGCGCACTTCTTCTACATGAATATGACCGCGCCGCTGGTTCCCGAGTGGCTGCCGCCCAGCCAGGTGTTCTGGGGCTACGCGACCGGCGTCTTCCACATCGCCGGGGGCCTGGCGATCCTGAGCGGCGTGCGCGCCCGCCTAGCCGCGGTCCTGCTGACGATCATGTACGCCTCCTGGACCCCGCTGGTGCACCTGCCGATGCTCATCGCCCACCCCATGAACCACGGGAACTGGGCCGAGAACGCCACCAACCTGGCCCTCACCGGCGCCGCCTGGGTGGTGGCCGACTCGCTGAGGCGAAAAGCGGGATGACAGCCGCGGCCCGCCGCGCCATTCTCTAGGCAAACCTGACTAACAACGAAATGCGAGGGGGAGATCATGACCAGGACGATGCTGGCGGCGCTGGCGGGCGCGAGCCTGATGCTGGGCGCGGGCGCGGCGAGCGCTCAGGACGCGCCACTGCCGAAGAACGACTATTCGAAGCCGGAGACCTGGCTCTGCCGGCCGGACAAGACCACCAACAACGCCTGCAACGTCGACCTCTCCACGACGGTGGTGAAGGCGGACGGGACCGAGAGCGTCGAGCCGTTCAAGGCCGACCCGAAGGCGCCGATCGACTGCTTCTACGTCTATCCGACGGTGTCCAACGACCCGGGCGTGCTCTCGGACATGAACCCCGGCCCGGAAGAGATCAACGTCGTGAAGGTGCAGTTCGCGAGGCTGGGCGCGAAGTGCCGGCTGTTCGCGCCGCTCTACCGCCAGTTCACGCTGACCGCGCTGCGGGCACGCCAGGCCGGCAAGCCGCTGCCGCCCGGGCCGCCGGCGGGCACCACCGCCTATGACGACGTGGTCGACGCCTGGAACTACTATCTGGCGCACGACAACCATGGCCGCGGCGTCGTACTGGTCGGCCACAGCCAGGGCTCGGGCGTGCTGACCCAGGTGATCGCCAAGGAGATCGACGGCAAGCCGGTGCAGGGCAAGCTGATCTCGGCGATCCTGATGGGCACCCGCCTGCCGATCGACAAGGGCAAGACCACCGGGCTCTTCAAGCAGATCCCGCTCTGCGAGAGCGCCAGCCAGACCGGCTGCGCCATCGCCTATGCGAGCTTCCGCGACACCATCCCGCCGCCCGCCAACAGCCTGTTCGGCAAGGCGCCGTCCGACGCCCAGATCGCCGCCTGCGCCAACCCGGCGAACCTGGCTCCCGGCGCCAAGGGCGAGTTCCACGCCTACCTCTCGAACGTGCAGATCGCCAACTCGGCGGCCAAGACGCCCGACTGGGTGAAGGGCAAGCCGAACCCGGCCACGCCCTTCGTCTCCCCGCCCGGCCTGCTCACCGGCCAGTGCGTGCAGAAGAACGGCTTCTCCTACCTCGAGGTGCACGTGAACGCCGTGCCCGCCGACCCGCGCGCCGACGACATCACCGGCGACGTGGTGGCGAACGGCCAGGTGAACCCCGCCTGGGGCCTGCACCTGATCGACGCCAACCTGGCCATGGGCAACCTGGTCGACATCGTCGGCGCCGAGGGCAAGGCCTACCTGGCGAAGGCCAAGAAGTAGCCCGGCGCACACGGAAACGGAGGGCGCGCCGGCCCGGCGGCCCTCCGTCGTCCCACGTCCCTGGGTGAGGACGCTAGTTGCCGGTCATCTTGCGCCCGGCCATGAAGCCCAGCGCCAGGAACACGACGAAGCCGATCAGGAACAGGAAGAACAGGATCTTGGCGACGCCGGCCGCCGCGCCCGCCACCCCGGTGAACCCGAGGCCGCCGGCGATCAGCGCGATGACGGCGAAGATCAGGGCCCATCTCAGCATTTCTACTCTCCTCCAACGCCCGCGCTTTCGGCGGGTCGGCAGGCTAACGCGAGGCTTGGCCGTGGTGTTCCTGAGGCCTGTTCACAGGTTCGCGCGTGAATCCTTGTTTCGCGCCGGGCGCGCCCTGATCTAAGACGCTCCGCATGGCCAGGAACCCGGAAAGTCCGCTGGAGCCCTTCAAGCGCGCGCTGGTGAACGCGACGCGCTCGCTGGCCGAGTCGCCGGACCTGGAGATCGTCTATTCCGGCGAGGGGCCGCAGCTCTCCGGCAACCGCGCCGTGCTGCCGCATCCGCCGAGGGACCTGACCAGCATCGACGCGGCGCGCATTCGCGGGCTCGCCGACCAGATGGCGCTGCGCATCGCCCACCACGACCCGGCGGCGCACGCCAAGACCCGGCCTGCCTCGGTGATGGGCCAGCCGATCTACGACGCCATCGAGCAGGCCCGGCTGGAGGCGATCGGCTCGAATGCGCTGGGGGGCGTCCGCGAGAACCTGAACGCGGTGATGGAGCAGGCCTGGGCCAAGCGCGCCTTCAATCAGATCGAGGCGATGGCCAACCCGCCGCTGGCCGACGTGGTCTCGATGATCGTGCGCGAGCGGCTGACCGGCCAGAAGCCGCCGCCGATGGCCCAGCCGCTGGTCAACCTGTTCCGCGAGGAGATCGAGGCCAAGGCCGGCCCCGACCTCGACAAGCTGACCGAGGCCATCGCCGACCAGAAGGCGTATGCCCGCATCAGCCGGGCGATCATCCGCGACCTGAAGATGGGCGACGACCTCTCCGACGCGCCCGACCAGCCCGACGACAGCGAGGGCGACAGCGAGGACGGCGAACCCGAGGCCAGCGAGGACAACGACGAGGGCGACGGCGAGGGCCAGTCCCCGCAGCAGCCGGCCATGGACGAGAGCGAGGCCAGCCATCGCGAGAGCGAGGACGCCGACTCGCAGATGATGCAGGCCGAGGATGATCCCAACGCCGACGACGCCGACGAGCCGCCGGAGATGGGCGAAGGCGAACAGCCGGCGCGGCCGGACCTGAAGGGCGAGGGCCGGCTGGTCACCTACAAGGTCTTCACCACCGCCCACGACGAGATCGTCGCCGCCGA
>JBJMQX010000060.1:0-20083 GCA_045802455.1 Phenylobacterium sp.
ATCGCGTCGGGGTGGTTCTCCAGCTCCTTGACGACCTGCTTGACCCGCTCCTCGAAGTCGCCGCGGTAGCGGGTGCCGGCCAGGAGCGCGCCCATGTCGAGCGAGAAGATGGTCGAGCCGGCGAGCACGTCCGGCACCTGGTTGTTGACGATCTTGCGCGCCAGGCCCTCGGCGATGGCGGTCTTGCCGACCCCCGGGTCGCCGACCAGCAGCGGGTTGTTCTTGGTGCGCCGGCACAGGATCTGGATGCAGCGCTCGACCTCGGCCGAGCGGCCGATCAGCGGGTCGACCTTACCTTGCTTGGCCTTCTCGTTGAGGTTGATGCAATAGGCCTCGAGCGCCTCGCCGCCGGTCTTGACGGTGGGCTTGTCCTCGTCTTCGCCCGCGCCCTTGACGGGCTTGGCCTCGGTCGCGCCGGCCTTCTTGGCGATACCGTGGGCGATGTAGTTGACCGCGTCGTAGCGGGTCATGTCCTGCTCTTGCAGGAAGTAGGCGGCGTGGCTCTCGCGCTCGGAGAAGATCGCGACCAGCACATTGGCGCCGGTCACTTCCTCGCGTCCCGAAGACTGCACGTGGATGACCGCGCGCTGGATCACGCGCTGGAAGCCGGCGGTGGGCTTGGCGTCCTCGCCGTCGTCCACGACCAGCGAGCGCAGCTCGGTGTCGACGTAGTTGGTGAGCGTGGTGCGCAGCGCGCCTAAGTCTACGTCGCAGGCGCGCATGACGCCGGCGGCGTCCTCGTCGTCGACGAGGGAGAGAAGCAGGTGCTCAAGCGTCGCGTATTCGTGCTTGCGCTGGTTGGCGTAAGCGACTGCGCGATGCAGGGACTCTTCGAGCGGGCGCGAAAATGAAGGCAAGAGGCCTTAATCCTTTTCCATGGTGCACTGCAGCGGGTGCTGATGCCGCCGCGCCGTATCAACGACCTGGGCCACTTTTGTTTCCGCCACCTCGTAGGTGAACACGCCGCACACCCCCACACCATGTTGGTGCACGTGAAGCATTATGCGAGTCGCGTCTTCGCGCGACTTGTTGAAGAACTGCTCAAGCACATAGACGACGAATTCCATCGGCGTGTAGTCGTCGTTCAAGAGCAGCACGCGGTAAAGCGACGGCTTTTGCGTCTTCGGCTTGGTCTGGGTGACCACGGCGGACCGAACGCCGGTGTCCTGATCACCCATTTTACGTTCGGCCATCGACCGTATCTCCTGGCCTTCGCTAGCGCGATGTCCTCCAGGATTAGATATGGCAATCCCCGCCGTTTGGAAGGGCCGAATCGTCACGGGCAAGCTCCTCGTCGTCACTTGCGCGAATTTGCATCCAAGCTTGGGCGGAAAATCCTTCAATCGCCTTTAGATGGGGTTTTGGCGCGGAAGATGCGACCAGACGTCACGGCGTCGGCTCCAAAACGGGCGCGGATCGCGTCGATCGTCTTCTCGCCCGCCAGCGCGCGGCGCTCGTCGCCGGCGAAGAAGTCACCCTCCACCGCGTCGGCCTCGATCAACTCCGCCATGCCGATGCCGATCAGCCGGAAGGGCCGTCCGTCCGCTTCCGGGGCCAGCAGCTCGCGGCCGACCGCGAACAGGGTCTTGGCGGTCTGGGTCGGGACCGGGATGGTCCGCCGGCGCGTGTGGATCCGGAAGTCGGTGGTGCGCAGCTTCAGCGTCACGACCCGCCCGGCCAGGCCGTCGGCGCGGGCGTGGCGGGCGACCTTCTCGGCCAGCCCGGCCAGCACGTCCTCCAGGTCCGACAGCTTGGAAAGGTCGTCGTTGAAGGTGGTCTCGGCGCTGATCCCCTTGCGCTCCTCGCTGGGATTCACCGCGCGGCTGTCGCGGCCGTGCGCCAGGTTGGAGAGCCGCAGTCCATGTGATCCCCAGCGCTCCGCCAGCTGCTTGACGTCGGCGCGGGCGAGGTCGCCCACGGTGCGGAAGCCGGCCCGCTCCAGGCTCGCCACCATGGCCGGCCCGACGCCGGGCAGGATGCCGACCGGCTTGCCCGCCAGGAAGGCCTGCGCCTCCGAGCCGATCACCGAAAAGCCGCGCGGCTTGTCGAGGTCGGACGCCACCTTGGCCAGGAACTTGTTGATCGCCAGTCCGATGGAGACGGTCAGGCCGGTCTCCGTCTCTATCCGCGCCTGCAGCTTCGCCAGCGTGATCGCCGGCGGCGCGCCGTGCAGCCGCTCGGTGCCCGAGAGGTCCATCCAGGCCTCGTCTAGGGAGAGGTTCTGGATCAGCGGCGTGAGCTCGGCGGCCATGCCCAGGATGCGCCGGCTCTCCGTCCGGTACTTGGTGAAATCCGGCTTGATCACCACCGCCTCGGGGCAGAGTTTCAGCGCCTTGAACATCGGCATCGCCGAGCGCACGCCCTTGATCCGGGCGATATAGCAGCAGGTGGTAACCACGCCGCGCTTGCCGCCGCCGACGATCACCGCCTGGTCGCGCAGCTCCGGCCGGTCGCGCTTCTCGACGCTGGCGTAGAAGGCATCGCAGTCCATGTGGGCGATGGCGAGGCTCGCGAGCTCTGCGTGCGCGACGATCCGCGGCGAGCCGCAGGCCGGGCAGCGGCGGACGGCTTCCTCGCCCTGCCAGAAGCAGTCGCGGCAGAAGGCTTTCACGGCCCCGCGTCCACCGGCCAGAGCCAGGCCGCGCCGCGTACGCCAGACGAGTCGCCGTGCGTGGCCTTCAGCACCGGCGTCGAATAGACATCCGAGAAGGCGTAGGCGCCGATCGCCTCGGTCAGGCCATCGTAAAGCGCCGCGACGTTGGACATGCCGCCGCCCAGCACGATCACGTCCGGGTCGATGATGTCGCTGACCACGGCCAGCCCGCGCGCCAGCCGGTCCCTGTAGCGGGCGAGCGAAGCGGCTGCCGAGGGGTCGCCTGCGATCGCAGCGGCCGCGATCGACGCGGCGGGTTCGCCGGTCCCGTGGTCGGCGGCGAAGGCGGTCCCGGAAATCCAGTTCTCCAGGCAGCCCCGCCGCCCGCAGAAGCAGGACGGCCCGGGCAGCTCGTCGGGGGTCGGCCAGGGCAGGGGTGTGTGGCCCCACTCTCCGGCGATGGCGTTCCGGCCGTCGACCAGCCGGCCGTCGACCACCAGGCCTGCCCCGCAGCCTGTGCCGAGGATCACGCCGAAGACCACGCCCGATCCGGCGCCTGCGCCATCGGTCGCCTCGGAGAGGGCGAAGCAATTGGCGTCGTTGGCCAGCCGCACCGGGCGGCCCATGACCTGCTCCAGGTCGGCCCAGAGGGGCTTGCCGTTCAGGTGGGTGGTGTTGGCGTTGCGGATCAGGCCGTCGGCGGGCGAGGGCGAGCCCGGGATGCCCACGCCGACGCGGGCGCCGGAGACGCCCGCCTCCCGCTCGGCCGCGGAGACCAGCTCGCGCACCGTCTCGAGGCTCGCTTGGTAGTTGCCGGGCGAGGGTGCGCGCACGCGGGCCTGGAACCGGCCATCGGCATCCAGCGCCGCCGCCTCGATCTTGGTGCCGCCGAAGTCCACGCCGATGCGGATCATGCCACTCGTATACCGGATTTGTTCATGCGCCGCGTCGGCGGAACCGTGGTGACCGCAAGCTGGTGGACAGCCCGCTGGGGGCCGCTAGGTTGCGCGCCATGAGAACCCTTCTTGCTCCTGTCGCGCTCGCCGCGGCCCTGGCGTTCGCCGGCGCCGCCAGCGCCCAGACGCCGACCCCCGCACCCGCCGCCCAGGCGCGCCAGCCCGGCCTCGACCTCGCCGGTATGGACCGCAGCGTGAGGCCCGGCGATGACTTCTTTCGCTTCGCCAACGGCCATTGGCTCGACACCACCGAAATTCCCGCCGATCGCTCGAGCTGGGGCATCGGCGGCGAGCTCGCCGAGCTCACCACCACGCGCGTCAACGGGCTGATCCAGGGCGCGGTGAACGCTGCGCCGGGAAGCGAGGCGCGAAAGATCGGCGACTACTATTCGGCCTATCTGGATGAAGCCAAGATCGAGTCCCTTGGCCTGAAGCCGCTGCAACCGCGGCTGGCCCGCATCTCCGCCATCAAAGACAAGAAGGGCCTTGCCGCGGAGTTTGGCCGCGAGCTGCGCGCTGACGTCGATGCGCTCAACTCCACCAACTTCTACACCGACCATCTGTTCGGCCTCTGGGTCGAGCAGGACCTGAACGATCCCAAGCGCTACGCGCCCTATCTGCTGCAGGGCGGCCTGGGCATGCCGGACCGCGACTACTACGTCTCGACGAGTCCCCGGATGGAGACGATCCGCAAGGCCTACCGCGCCCATATCGCCAAGGTGCTGACCCTGGCCGGGCACAAGGAGGCGGACGCGGAGGCGGGGAGGATCTTCGAGCTGGAGACCAAGCTCGCCAGGGCGCATGCGCCGCGCGCCGAATCCGAGGACGTGGCGAAGGCAAACAATCCCTGGGCCATGGCGGACTTCGCCAGGAAGGCGCCTGGGCTCGACTGGGCGGCCTACTTCGCGGCTGCCGGCCTTTCCGCGCGGCCGCAGTTCATCGTCTGGCATCCGAAAGCCACCGCGGGCGAGGCGGCCCTGGTGGCGAGCGAGCCCCTGGCCGTCTGGAAGGAATATCTCGCCTACCTGCAGATCAACCACTACTCGAACCTGCTGCCCAAGGCCTTCGCGGACGAGCGGTTCGCCTTCTACGGGACCACGCTCTCCGGGACGCCGCAGCAGCAGGTCCGCTGGAAGCGGGCGGTGAACGCCACCAATGGGGCGCTCGGCGAAGCCGTCGGCAAGCTCTATGTCGCCCAGTACTTCCCGCCGGAGTCCAAGGCCAAGGTGCAGGCTATGGTCGGCGAGCTGATCGCCGCCTTCCGGGTGCGGATCGACAAGCTCGACTGGATGGCCCCGGCCACCAGGGCCGAGGCCAAGCGCAAGCTCGCCACCCTGAAGGTGGGCGTCGGCTACCCGGACCGCTGGATCGACTATTCGGGCCTGAAGGTGCTGCCCGGCGATGCGCTCGGCAACGCGCAGCGGGCCGAAGACTTCGAGTACCGGCGCAACCTCGCCAAGTTCGGCAAGCCGGTCGACCGCGGCGAGTGGGCGATGACCCCGCAGACCGTCAACGCGGTGAACCTGCCGGTGCGCAATGCGCTGAACTTCCCCGCCGCGATCCTCCAGGCGCCATATTTCGACCCACGCAACCCCGTCGCGATGAACCTTGGCGCGACAGGCGCCACTATCGGCCACGAGATCAGCCACTCGTTCGACGACCAGGGCGCGATGTTCAACGCCGACGGCCAGCTCAGGAACTGGTGGACACCGTCCGACCTCGCCCACTTCCAGGCGTCCGGCAAGGCGCTGGCGGAGCAGTACTCGAAATACCGCCCATTCCCGGACCTGGCGCTGAACGGCGAGCAGATCCTGTCGGAGAACATCGCCGACATCGCCGGCCTGAACGCCGCCTACGACGCCTATCGCCTGGCCAACGGCGGCAAGGAGGGTCCGAGCCAGCAGGGCTTCACCGGCGACCAGCAGTTCTTCATCGCCTTCGCCCAGAGCTGGCGCACCAAGCGCCGCGAGGCCCTTGCGCGCCAGCTGGTGGTCATCGATGGCCACGCGCCGGACGAGTACCGGGCCGATACCGTGCGCAACATGGACCCCTGGTATGCCGCGTTCGAGGTGAAGCCCGGCGAGAAGCTCTACCTGCCGCCGCCGGAGCGGGTTCGGATCTGGTGAGCTATCGCCCGCCCGGCCCGGCGGCAGTGGCCGCCGCCTCGCCCTGCCGCGTCCCGCGCAGGATGCCGACGATCGCGTAGTTGCCTTCGTGGCAGGCGTATTCGTAGAGCGGGTCCTTCAGCGCGTTCAGGCTCATCTCGGCGCGCCACGGCCGGCTGTAATAGACCGGGTCGTCGACGGCGAACTCGTAGAGGATCTGGTCGGTCGAGGCGCGCGTCAGCCGCTCGGTGACCCGGCCGGTCGGCGACAGGTAGATCGGCCCCGCCGCGCCCTGCTCGCGCCGCACGTTCACGGTCTCGACGACCAGCGTCTGGCCCTCCCACCAGGCGGTCGAGTCGCCCAGCCACGGGTGCAGCGCGACCGGGCCGTGCGCGGCCTGGGCGGCCGCCTTGCTCGGGAGGATCGGGATGGATCGGACGTCGTGGATCATCTCCACCTCGATCATCAGCGCGCCCGGCGTCAGCATCAGCTGGTAGTTCGAGTTGTAGATGTTGTTCAGCATCCCCGGTCCGCCGGAACCGCGGCTGGCGATCAGGCAGCGGTCCCAGGGCTCCAGGGTCTCCGGCCCCGGAGGGTGATCCAGGTCACGGCCGGCGTAGGTCTGCCGGATCAGGGCGCGACCGGCGTCCGACAGGGGCAGCTGGCCATCCGGCGGATCAACCAGCCACGACGTCCGGATCTCGCCCCTCACCACCGAGAGCTTCTGCCCAGGATCCAGCCAGAAGGTGTTGTAGCCGCCCGGATCGCCTTCCCCAGGCGCCCCGGCGTTTGGATCGCTCGGCTTGCTGTCGCCGGCGATGCGCCGGACCATGCCGTCGGATTTCTCGTAGGCGACGGCCTCGGCCGGCGAGAGCGCCAGCTTGGCGACGCTGCGCGGCCGCGTCAGGTGTGTCACCGAGGCGTTGGTCCACACGCCGGAAAGGTCGGCGTGGCCGTCCGGCATGCGAGGCAGGGCGGGCGAAGCGCCGGCGGAGTTCGCCACGAGCGCCAGGATCAGGGCGGCGCAGGCGCCGGGAATGCGGCAGGCGGACGGGCTCGGCATCGGCGGCAATGTGGACGGCGGCGCTGCGGCGCGCAATCGGCTCAGGCCGGCGCGTTGGCCCGGGCGACCAGATAGAGACGGATCGCCTCGACCTCCTCGTCGCTGAACCGGCTGAAGCGCTTGCGAGCCACCGCCGACATCATGCCGACCTGCCGCCCGCCGGCGGCGATCCCGGTCTTCAGCAGCCGATGGAAATCAGCCGGATCGTAAGCCCCGGCGATCGCCAGGTCCGGCGGCTGGGCCGCGCCCTTCTGGCCCGTGAGGTCGCTGCCGTGACATTCGGCGCACGCCACCGCGGCGAGATGGCGGCCGGGCTCGGTCGCCGCCCCGAGGTCGCGCGGCGGCTTGCGCGCGTCGGCCATGAGCAGGAGGCCCGGCGGAAACTTGCCGGTGGCGAGCTGCCAGCGGCCCTTGAAGCCGGGCCGCCACGCGGGCGTCTCCGACCCGCCCACTGGCAGGCTGCGGATATAGGCGACGATGGAGGCGACCTCCGGGTCGGTCATCCGCACGAAGGCGTTCGACGGCATGAACTCGACGCTCCAGCCCTGGGGCGTGATCCCCTGGCGGATGACGCGCGCGAAGTCGGCGTCGGAGTAGGTTTTCGCCCTCAGCGTCAGATTCGCAGAGTTGACGGCGGTGAACGGGTCCGGATGCGGGAAAGGCCGGCCGCGCAGGTCGTCGCCGTGGCAGTCGGTGCAGCCGTAGATCGCCGCCAGGTGCGCGCCTCGTTCGACGTCTACCGGTTCGTGCGGCAGGCGTGCGGCTGGCGGAAGCGCGTAGCGATGATGCAGCACCCCTTCCGAGTTCAGGTAGACCCAGGTCCCGAAGCCCGCGGCCGCGAGCACCGGAAGCGCCAACATCGCCGCCCACCCTCGCATCCTGCCTGCTCCCGCCCCTAAGGCGATATCGCCTCGGCTATAGCCTCGCCCAGTTCCGCCCAGTCGTCGATCCGCGGGTGGCGCTCCGAGCGCGGCGCCAGCGGGCGCAGGCGCAGGTCGGCGACGTGCTGGAAGGTCGCGGTCCGCGGCGCGTGTTCGGCCACCGAATCGAGGTTGGGGAGCAGGTCGTCGACGAAGGCGGTCCGGCCCGAGGTCTGCGCCACCAGGCCCGCAGTGATGGGTCCCTTCGGCCCGCTGGAGAGGACCAGCGCGGGCGGCAGGCCATGGCGGCGCAGCCATTCGCCGCGCAGGCGCTCGGCGTCGGGCGGTGCGTTGGACAGGATCAGCAGCTCGGCGCGGGGCTTCAGCCGCCGCAGCGCCTCGACGGCCCCGGGCGCCGGCTCGATCTCGCCACAGCCGGTGCGGAAGAACTCCTCGAACAGCTTGCGGCCTTCCGTGAGGTCCAGGTGCTCCGTCGCGCCCGGCCGGAACAGGTTCTGGAAGAGGGCGAATCGCTCGAACCGCAGCTCGAAGCCACGTTCGGCCACGAAGGCGCCGAAGCCTTGCATGAACAGGCCCAGCACCTCGTCGACGTCGACGATCACCAGCGGCCGCTCCCGCGACAATCCCAGGCTCTCCAGGGGCGGAGCGATGATCTGCGGTGCGGGCGGCGCGGCCACGAACTCTCCTCAGGCTAAACGAAGTTTAAGGATATCCGTGAGATGAACAACGCAGGGTGGGGCGGTCCGCATTGAGCGCGAGCGCTCCCTGAACAGCGCCGGGTCCTCAATGGCCAAGAAGGTCCTCATCGTCGAGGATAACGAGCTGAACATGAAGCTCTTTCATGACCTGCTCGATGCCCAGGGCTACGAGACGCTGCAGACCCGCGAGGGGCTCCAGGCGCTGGCGCTGGCGCGCGAGCACAAGCCCGACCTGATCCTGATGGACATCCAGCTTCCGGAGATCTCGGGCCTCGAGGTCACCAAGTGGCTGAAGGAGGACGAGGAGCTGGCCGGGATTCCGGTCGTCGCCGTCACCGCCTTCGCCATGAAGGGCGATGAGGAGCGGATCCGCGAGGGCGGCTGCGAGGCCTACATCTCCAAGCCGATCTCGGTGTCCCATTTCCTCGACACCATCAAGCGGCTGATGGCCTGACCACCGATGTCCGCGCGTATCCTCGTGGTCGACGATATCGAGGCCAACGTCCGGCTGCTCGAGGCGAAACTGGCGGCCGAGTACTATGAGGTGCTGACCGCGTCCGACGGCCCCACGGCGCTGGCCATGGCGGCCTCCGAGAAGCCGGATATCGTGCTGCTCGACGTGATGATGCCCGGCATGGACGGCTTCGACGTCTGCCGACGGTTGAAGGAAGACGCCGAGACGCGCCACCTGCCGGTGGTGCTGCTGACCGCGCTCGACGGCCGCACCGACCGCGTGACGGGCCTGGAAGCTGGCGCCGACGACTTCCTGACCAAGCCGATCGATGACGTCATGCTGTTCGCCCGGGTGCGCAGCCTGACCCGGCTGAAGTCGATGATCGACGAGCTGCGCGAGCGCGAGGCTTCCGGTCGCCGGATGGGCGTGATCGCCGGCGCCGCGGCCGCGCGGCTGGGCGGCACGGGCGGGCGCATCCTGGTGGTCGACGACAACGAGCGGCAGGCCAACCGCGTCTTCACCGAGCTTTCCGTCGAGCACCGGCCGGTGGTCGAGATGGCTCCGGAGAACGCGCTGATCGCCGCCCGCGGACCGGTCGACCTGATCATCGTCAACGCCGCCGCCAAGACCTTCGACGGCCTTCGCTTCGCCGCCCAGATCCGCTCGGACGAAGCGACCCGCTCGCTGCCGATCCTGGCCATCGTCGACGAGGATGAGCGCGCGCGCCTGGTCAAGGCCCTGGAGATCGGGGTCAACGACATTCTGCCCCGGCCGATCGACCCGCAGGAGCTGGCCGCGCGCGCCAAGACCCAGATCCGCCGCAAGCGCTACACCGACTGTCTCCGCGACAGCCTGGACCAGTCCCTCGAACTGGCCGTCACCGATCAGCTGACTGGGCTGCACAACCGCCGCTACATGGAGAGCCAGCTGGAGGCGCTGGTGCGCCGCGCGGTGGTCGGCGGCGGCGATCCGGTGGCGCTGCTGGTCATCGACATCGACCACTTCAAGAAGATCAACGACGGCTTCGGCCATCCGGTCGGCGACGAGGTGCTGCGCGAGTTCGCCGTGCGCCTGGCCTCCAACGTGCGCGCCATCGACCTGCCGGTGCGCTTCGGCGGCGAGGAGTTCGTGGTCGTCATGCCCGACACCGAGCTGGAGCACGCCCACCGCATCGCCGAGCGCATCCGCCTGCACGTCGCCGGCTCGCCCTTCCGTGTGATGGCCGGCGAGGAGCTGCTGAGCGTCACCATCTCGATCGGCGTCGCCGCCAGCCTGGGCGAGGGCGACGACCCTGTGAAGCTGGTCCGCCGCGCCGACGAGGCGATGTACGAGGCCAAGGCCCGCGGCCGCAATCGCGTGATCGCCAAGGCGGCTTAAGCCCGTCCAAACCACCCCTTCGGATAGATGGTCTCCGCCAGCGCCAGCCTGGGCGTGTCCAGCATATTCGCGGACGGCGCGTGCAGGGTGTTGGGATGCATCAGGAAGACGTCGCCGGGCTCGCCCGTCATCTCCTCCACCTGTAGCTCAACGCCGTTCACGCGATTCGCTGCTCCCATGAAGCGCTGCACGCGGTCTTCGCCGGGCTTCGCGGCGGACATCAGCTCGCTGAACCAGGCGTGCTCCGCCGCCAGCGCCCTGCGCATCTCCTGCGAGCTCAGGTGGACGCCTCGCCGTTCGGTGATGGCGGCCGCGATCCGGTGCGAGCCGGCGGCGACGAGGGTGGCGCCGCCCTGCGGCCGCAGCGGAGCCAGGAGGGCGAACAGGCGGCCGACGAGGCCGGGGCGTTTCGGCTCGGGCGTGAGGTCGAGATGCCAGACCTGATGCGGGACATCCCAGCGCTTCGCCACGCCCGGAAAACGCACCAGCGGCTGGCCCCAGTTCGGGGGCTCGGACCAGCGGCCCTCGCCGAGCAGATCGTCCAGCACGCCGCGCAGTTCCGACGTGGCCATCGGAGCGAAGGCGCCGTTCTTGCGGAGCGCCTGGAAACCCCAGGCGATCTCGGTGCGCCAGGTGCCCCGATCGCTGCGCTGCACGCCATCCTTGCTGGCCAGCTCCTGCCAGAGCCGGTCGGCCATGTTTTCGGCGATGCGTGTCGGGAGGAGACCGTCGAGCTTCACCAGCCCACGCTCCTCGAAGCGCCGCAGTTTTTCCCGCGAAAGGCCCGCACCGCTTACGCTCATCGCGCGCTCCGGCTTCCGCTCGCGAACCGCTCGACGACCATGAAAAGCATCTCGTTCCCCGCTGGCTTAGGCCAGCGCCGGACACGAAAACGCCCGGCGCACTGGCCGGGCGAAACCGTCTGAATTCCAGAGCTTGAAGGCGCTACTTGATCTTGCCTTCGCGGAATTCCACGTGTTTGCGCACGACCGGATCGTACTTCTTCAGCACCAGCTTGTCGGTCTTGGTGCGGGCGTTCTTCTTGGTGACGTAGAAGAAGCCGGTGTCCGCCGACGAATTCAGGCGGATCTTGATTGAGGCGGGCTTCGCCATGGCGGGTCCTTACGGGCAGGCAGGCGGAAGCGCCGCCGGCAGGTGTCTGAAATGAGCGCGGGAAAATACGAATCCGCGGGCTAAAGTCAATGACAGCGGCTCGTCGGCGGTGGGGGAGCGACTATCCATGAAGACGATCCTCGCGGTCGCGATGGCCGTTCTGGCGCTGGCGGGCGGGGCGCAGGCGGCGCCGGCCTCCTGGAGCGGGATCGACTGGCTGGCAGGCCGCTGGATCGCGGCGGGCGGCGGGGCCGAGCAGGGAACCGGCGGGTTCAGCTTCCTGCCCGATGCGGGCGGGACGGTGCTGGTCCGGCGCAATGTCGCCGACTATCCGGCCCAGAACGGCCGCCCGGCCTCGCATCACGAGGACCTGATGGTGATCTTTCATGAGGGCCCGGCGCTTCGCGCGACCTACTGGGACAGCGAAGGCCAGACCATCCACTATGCGGTGAGCGCGCCCGAGCCCGGAGCCGTTCTGTTCGTCAGCGACGATCCTGCGGGCCCGCGGTTCCGGCTGACCTACCGACGGACGCCCAAGGGCCTGGACGGCAGCTTCGAGATCGCCCCGCCGCCTGGTCGCGACCAGTTCCGGAACTATCTGACCTGGAAGGCCGAACGGGCCCGCTAGGGGCGCGACCTAGAGATGCATCGGCCGCATGGCGCCGGCCTGGAAGCGCAGGAACGGCTTGGGGCGCGAGGGGTCGTCCATCCGCGCCACCGCCTCCTTCAGCATCATCCGGGTGACGGAGGGCAGCGGCAGTTGCTGGGCCTCGTCGAAGTCGACCCAGGCGATCTCCTCCAGCTCACCGCAGTCGGGCTGGCGGTCGAGGCTGATCAGCCGCTCGGCGTCGGCCAGCAGGAACCAGGTGTCGAAGCGCTTGCCGACGCTGGGCGGGGTGATGGCGCGCGCGATCACGTCCAGCGCCTCCAGGTCGGCCAGCGCGCCCTGGGCCACGAACTCGCGCCAGGGGCCGGCGGCGGGACGGGCGGGCGCGGGCCTGGCCAGCAGCAGGCCGGCTTCCTCCCAGGTCTCGCGGATGGCGGCCAGCGCCAGCGCCCGGCCACGGCCGGCGGGCAGGTGGGCGTCGAACACCGCGCCCACGTCGGGCCTGAGGTCGGTGGCGAAGGGCGCGCGGTAGTCGGCCCGGTCGATCCGGCCGCCGGGGAACACCCATCGGTCGGGCATGAAGCTGTGGCCGCCGTGGCGCTTGCCCATCAGCACGCGGGGCTTCGCAGCGTCGCGGCGGATGATCATCACGGTGGCGGCGTTCTTCGGGCGGACGGCGCGGGCGCCCGGAATGCGCGGCGGGCCTTCGGGACGGCGGAACTGCGACTCCGGCGGGACTTCGGTTTCACTCATGCGAACAACTGTATGACTTCGCTTGCGGGCGAGGAAACCCTGACCTTGCGGAACGACCGTGCTCGTGGCGCCATGTCCCAGGCCGGGGAGGCGAGGGCATGGCGGCGGACACCAAGGGCACGGCGCACGAGACGCTGGAGGAGCGGCTCCTCCACCGTCTGTTGTTCTTCACCGATGCGGTGTTCGCGATCGTGCTCACCCTGATGGTGCTGGACCTGCACCCGCCGCCGTTCGCCAGCCCCCTGGGCGACGCCCACGCGATGCGTGGCATGGCGAGCCGGCTTTTCGCCCTCGCCTTAAGCTTCGCAGTGATCGCCATCTTCTGGCTGGCGCACTTGAACAGCACGCGCCGGCTGCTGCGTTTCGATTGGCCGACGGCCTTCGTGAACCTCTTGTTTCTCTTCCCGATCTGCCTGTTGCCGTTCGCGACCGCCTGGTACGGCCAGAGCTTCCAGGCGCCGTTCCCGTGGGGCATGTACTGCGCCACCCTGGTGGTCATCTCGACCCTCAACGTAGCGCTCGTGCTCGTGGTCTCGCGCGGCGGCGGGCGGCTGATCGGCGGCGCCTCGGGGCGCGAGGTGCTCTACCGCGCCGCAAGGGCGGCGAGCCCCGGCCTCGCGTTCGCCGCCGGGCTCGGCCTGCTGTTCGCTCACCAGCTCTACATCTCGGAGTTCTGCTGGGTGTTGATCGGACCGATCAGCCTGGCCGTCGAGCGCACCCTGAAGCCCCGAGGCGAGCCTCAGGCCCAAGCCGCCTAGCCCGGGCAGCTCTAGCGCCGCGGCCCCCCGCGCTTGCGGCCGTTGCGGATGTTCTTCGGCCGGCCGGGTTTGCCGGCCGCGGGCTGGCCGGCGCGCGGCGGGCCTTTGAAGCCGCCACCGGGACGTCGGTCGCCGCGGGCGCGCATGCCCAGCCTGGGCTGCGCAGCCTTCGGGTCGCGCGGCATCGGCTCGCTCAGCATCTCGAACACCAGGCCGCCGGTGATCGGCGTCGCTTCCGTCAGCCGCACCTCGACGGTCATGCCCAGCGGCCAGCGAGCGCCCGAGCGCTCGCCCACCAGGGCGTGGCTGCGGTCGTCGTGGACGAAGTACTCGCCGCCCAGCTTGGAGACCGGGACCAGGCCGTCCGCGCCGGTCTCGGCCAGCCGCACGAAGAGGCCGAAGCGGGTGACGCCGGTGATCCGGCCCTCGAACGTCGCGCCCACCCGGTCGGCCAGGAAGGCGGCCACATAGCGGTCGGTCGCGTCGCGTTCGGCGGCCATCGCCCGGCGCTCGGCGAAGCTGATCTGCTCGGCGGTGTCCTTCAGCCGGCCGATGTCGCGGTCGGTGATGCCGTCGTCGCCCCCCTCTTTGCTTGGCAGCCCCAGCGCCCGCACCAGCCCGCGGTGCACGATCAGGTCGGCGTAGCGGCGGATCGGCGAGGTGAAGTGGGCGTACTTGGCCAGGTTCAGCCCGAAGTGGCCGATGTTCTCCGTCGAATAGACCGCCTGCATCTGGGTGCGCAGGACGACCTCATTGACGATCTCGGCGTTCGGCGTGCCGCGGGTCTGGTCCAGGAGGCGGTTGAAGCGGTCGGTGCGCGGCGCCTCGCCCTTCGACCAGTCGATGCCCAGCGTCTGCAGGAAGTCGACCAGCGCCTGCATCTTCTCCGGCGAGGGCGTGTCGTGGATCCGGTAGATCAGCGGCGTGCGCCTCGCCTCCAGCGTCTCGGCGGCGCAGACGTTGGCCTGGATCATCATCTCCTCGATCAGCTTGTGGGCTTCGAGGCTGGCGCGCGGCGTGATCGAGGCCACCTTGCCTTCACGGTCGATGACGATGCGCCGCTCCTGGCTCTCGATGGCCAGCGGCGAGCGGACGTCGCGGCCCTTCTTCAGGCAGGCGTAGGCGGCCCAGAGCGGGCCGATGATCGACTTGGCGATGGCCCCCGTCTTGTCGTCCGGCTGGCCGTCGGCGGCGGCCTGGGCCTGTTCGTAGGAGAGCTTGGCCGCCGAGCGCATCAGGCCGCGGACGAAGCGGTGGCTGCGCTTGCGCCCATCGGCGCCGAACACCATCCGCACCGCCATGCAGGCCCGGTTCTCGCCCTCTCGCAGCGAGCAAAGGCCGTTCGACAGCACCTCCGGCAGCATCGGCTCGACGCGGTCGGGGAAGTAGACGCTGTTGGCCTTGTCGCGCGCCACGTCGTCCAGCGCCGAGCCGGAGCGCACGTAGGCCGCCACGTCGGCGATGGCCACCCAGACGATCCAGCCGCCGGGGTTCTTCGGGTCGTCGTCCGCCTGGGCATAGACCGCGTCGTCGTGGTCGCGCGCGTCGGCCGGGTCGATGGTGATCAGCGGCAGGTCGCGCAGGTCTTCGCGGCCCTGCAGCGTCGCCGGCTGGGCCGCGGCGGCCTCGGCTTCGGCGGCGGCGTTGAAGCCCGTCGGGATGCCGTGGGCGTGGATGGCGATCAGCGAGGCGGCGCGGGGCTCGTCTTCGCGCCCGACGACCTCCAGCACCTTGCCGCGCTTGGGGCCGTATCGGGCCTCGGTCGGCTGCACCTGGGCCACCACGAGGTCACCGTCGCGCAGTTCCTGGGCGGCGGGATCGGTCAGCACCAGGCTGTCCTTGGAGCGGCGGTCCACCGGCTCGACGCGCACCTCGCGACGGGCCTTGCGGATCACGCCCAAGACGCGATGGGCGCTCTGGCCCAGGCGCTTGATCAGGCGGGCCTCGAACTCGCCGTTCTCGAGCTTGGCGAACCGGACGAGCAGGCGCTCGCCCAGGCCAGGCGCGGCCTCGGCGCCGGCCTGGCGGTCGGGCGCCAACGGCACGAGCGGGGCGTCGGCCGCCTTGGTCAGGCGCACCAGCATGTCGCCGTCCGGGTCGCGCTCGACGATGTCGACGACGCCGACCTCGGGCAGGGCGCCGGCCTCGGCGAAGCCGCGGCGGCCGCGCCGGCCCAGCGTCCCGTCGGCCTCCAGGTCTTGCAGCAAGTGCCGGAGCGCCCGGCGCGCCTCGCCCTTCAGGGCGAAGGCCTTGGCGATCGCGGCCTTATCGGTCTCTCCGCTCTCGCGGACGTACTTCAGCAGGGTCTCTTTGTCGGGCAGTCCCTTCGGAAAGCGGGACGATTTCGGTTGTCTAGGTTTGGGCATTAAGGGTGCTTAGCACCTTTCATCGGTGTTCTTGAGAATGGGATCGGGTGCGCGAATCCCGGCGCTGCTCTTCAACTTTCTTGGGAGCGGAGCGGTCCACGCGGCCGGTCTCGGCCTGCGATGCGCGAGGCTCATATAGGCGCTCCGGGTTAAGATTGCACGTCGAACGCGATAAGTTGCGTCGGAGAGGACGCCGCATGCTCCAGGGAACGCACCGTTTTCCGCGACAGGACCAGATCGTCTACGGCCGGCCCGCCGTCGAGGTGCTGAAGGAGCTCGCCGCCGCCTGGGGCGCGGAGCGGCTGATGATCACCACCACCGCCTCGCTCGCCAACGGCCTCGCCGCGGAGGTGGCGGCCGGCCTGGGCGACCTTTGTGTCGGCGTGTTCTCGGGCATCGGCGCGCACAGCCCGCGCGAGGGCGTCATCGCCGGCGCGGTACTGGCCCGGCGGCGCAAGGCGGACCTGCTGGTGGCGCTGGGCGGCGGCTCGGCGATCGACGCGACCAAGGTGATGCAGCTCTGCCTCTGGGCCGACCTGCACCACGTCGGCGACCTCGATCCCTACCGCGCCGGCCGCGGGCCGGACCGCGTGCCCGTCGCCGAAGTTCCGGCGGGCATCCGGATGATCGCCGTGCCGACGACGCTCTCCGCCGCTGAGTTCACGCCGTTCGCCGGCGTCACGGACACGGCCAAGCACGCCAAGGAGGGCTACGCCCATCCGATGCTTGCCCCGCGCGCCGTGATCCTCGATCCCGCCATGACGTTGTCGACGCCGCCAGCCCTGTGGTTCTCCACCGGCATGAAGGCTGTCGACCACGCCGTCGAGCAGCTCTGCAACCCGGTGCGAACGCCCTACGCCGACGCCCTGGCCGAGGCGGGCCTGCGCGGGCTCGCCAAGGGGCTCGCGGCCACCAAGGCCACGCCCGCCGACCTGGACGCCCGCGTGGAGTGCCAGTTCGGCATGTGGCTGGCGATGAGCGGCGCGGGCGCGGGGCAGGGGCTGGGCGCCAGCCACGCCATCGGCCACACCCTGGGCGGCAGCTACGGCGTCCCGCACGGCATCACCTCCTGCGTCATGCTGTGGGCGGTGCTGAAGTGGAACGAAGGCGTCGCCGACGACCGCCAGGCGCTGGTCAGCGAGCTGTTGGGCGGGCAGGGCGCCTCGGCCTCTGAGGCGGTGAAGCGGTTGGCGGCCGGCCTCGGCCAACCCACCGATCTCGCCAGCGTCGGCATCCGGCCCGAGCAGTTCCAGGCAATCGCCGAGCACACCATGCATGACCGCGGCGTCCGCTCGAACCCGCGCCCGATCAAGGGGCCGGCGGACATCGTGGAGATCCTCGAGCTTGCCCGCGGCTAGGCCGTCAGGAAGCTGACCATCGCCGGAACCGCGGTGCGGTCCTGGATCATGAACAGGTGGCCGCCTTCGAAGAACTGCAGCTTCGCACCGGGTATGCGGGCGGCCATCTTCTCCTGCGTGGCTGGCAACGCGATGCCGTCGTAGCGGCCGCCCGCGATCATCACCGGGCAGGCGATGGTCGGCAGCCGCTCCCAGGTGTCGTGACCGGCCCGGGCCTCCAGCTGCCGTCGCGCGCCCATCGCATGGCCGGCCTCGTGGGCGTAGGGGTCGGCCGCGCCCAGCGCCACGAACTGAGCATACTGCTCCGGATGAGCGTCGGCCCAGGCGTCGTCGCGACGGGTGTCGGAGATCGGGATCAGGTAGCGGGCCCGGGCCTCGCCCTTCAGGTGCGCGATCTCGTGGAACGGGAACGAAGCGCCGCCGGCCCCGCCCGGCGAGGTGCAGGCCAGCACCAGCCGCTTCACTCGCTCGGGATGCCGGAGCGCCAGCTCCTGGGCCACCATCCCGCCGAACGAGACGCCGACCACCAGGGCCTCGTCCCAGCCCTGGCCCGCCATCAGCGCCGCGGCGTCGTCGGCGTAGTCCGCCATGGTGTAGGCGACATCCGGCTTCTCCGTCCGGCCCAGCCCGCGCTGATCGTAGGTGAGGACGTCAAAGCTTTTCGCCAACGGCCCGTCGAAGACATTGGGCTTGTTCCGCAAGTCCCCGCCTGTGCCGGAGATGAACAGCAGCGGCGGGCCGACGCCGGCGCGTTCGTAGTAGATCTCGATCCCGTTGGCGGTCGTCACTGCCATCCGAACCTCCCCCGAGGCCTCAGGCCGTGGCCCCGGCCTTCTTCGCGCCCGCCTTCTTCCTGGCCGGCTTCTTCGCCGCCGCGCCTGGCGTGGCGCTCTTCGCTGCCCGCCCGGATTTCTTCTTGCCGCCGCCCTTCGCCGCGCGCTCGGCGATCAGAGCGACCGCCTGCTCCATCGTCACCGCCTGCGGATCGGTCCCGCGCGGCACGTTGGCGTTGGTCGCGCCGTGCTTGATGTAGGGGCCGTAGCGGCCGGAAAGCACGCGCACCGGCTGGCCGTCCTCGGGGTGGGCGCCCAGTTCCTTCAGCGCCGTCGCCGCCCCGCGGCCGGGACGCCCGGCGCGTTTCTCGGCCAGCAGGGTCACGGCGCGGTTGACGCCCACCTCGAACACCTCGTCGGCGCCCGAGAGGTTGGCGTAGGTGCCGGCGTGCAGCACGAACGGTCCGTAGCGGCCGATGCCGGCCAGGATCGGCTGGTTGTCCTCAGGATGCAGGCCCACCTCGCGCGGCAGGCGCAGGAGCCGGAGGCCCTTTTCCAGGTCCATGTCCGGCGCCGACCAGCCCTTCGGCAGGCTGGAGCGCTTGGGCTTCTCGCCGTCGCCCAGTTGCACATACGCGCCGAAGCGGCCCGCCTTCAGGTAAACAGGCAGCCCGGTGTCGGGATCGATACCCAGCACCCGATCGCCGCTCTCGGCGCCTTCGCCCTCCTCGGGCTGGCCGATCGGGCGCGTGTAGCGGCATTCCGGATAGTTCGAGCAGCCCACGAACGGCCCGAAACGGCTGGTCTTCATGCTCAGCCGGCCGGCGCTGCAGGTCGGGCAGACGCGCGGGTCCGAGCCGTCCGGCCGCAGGGGATACAGGAAGGGCGCCAGCGCCTCGTCCAGGTCGTCCAGCACCGCCCGCGTAGTGAGCCCGAGGATCTCCTCGGTCTTCGGATGGAAGTCCTTCCAGAACTCCCGGAGCAGCACCTTCCAGTCGAGCTCCCCGGCCGAGACCTTGTCGAGCTTGTCTTCCAGGTCGGCGGTGAAGTCGTACTCGATGTACTTGAGGAAGAATTCTTCGAGGAAGACCGTGACCAGCCGGCCCTTGTCCTCCGGGACGAACCGGTTCTTGTCCATGCGCACGTATTCGCGGTCGCGCAGGACCGTCAGGATCGAGGCGTAGGTCGAGGGCCGGCCGATCCCGAGCTCCTCCATCTTCTTGACCAGGCTGGCCTCTGAGTAGCGCGGCGGCGGCTCCGTGAAGTGCTGGTCGGCGCGGGCGGCGTGCACCTTGGCCTGCGCGCCCTGCGTCACCTGCGGCAGCTTGCCGACGGCCTCCTCGCCAAAATCTCCCATGCTTGCGCCGCTTTGCGGCGCGGGCGGATCGTCGCGGCCCTCCTCGTAGACCGCCAGGTAGCCGTCGAAGAGCGTCACGTCGCCTGAGGCGCGCAGACCCGTCTGGCCGTCGGCGCTCTCCAGGTCGATGGTGGTGCGCTCGATGCGGGCGCTCTCCATCTGCGAGGCGATCATCCGCTTCCAGATTAGCTCGTAGAGCCGGCCGAGGTCGGGCTCCAGCCGCAGGCGTCCCGGATTGCGGGCCAGGCTGGTCGGGCGGATCGCCTCGTGCGCCTCCTGGGCGTTCTTGGCCTTGGTCGAATAGATCCGCGCCTTGTCGGGCACGTAGTCGCGGCCGTAGAGCCCGCCGATCACCTCGCGGGCCTCGTCCAGCGCCTCGGGCGCGGTCTGCACGCCGTCGGTCCGCATGTAGGTGATCAGGCCGACGGTCTCGCCGCCGATGTCGACGCCCTCGTAGAGCTTCTGGGCGGCCATCATCGTCCGCTGGGCGTTGAAGCCGAGCTTGCGAGACGCCTCCTGCTGCAGGGTCGAGGTGGTGAAGGGCGGCGGCGGCGAGCGCTTGGCGGGGCGCTTCTCGACGGCGCTGATCGTGAAGGTCGCCGCCTGAACGGCGTCTCGCGCCGCGAACGCCGCGCGCTCGTCGCCGAGGTCGAACTTGGTGAGCCGCTTGGCTTCGTGCTTGGTCAGGCGCGCCAGGAAGGGATCGGTCCCGGCCGAAACGTCGGCCTCGACGGTCCAGTATTCCTGGGTCTTGAACCGCTCGATCTCGATCTCGCGGTCGACCACCAGGCGCAGCGCCACCGACTGCACGCGGCCGGCGGACCGGGCGCCGGGCAGCTTGCGCCACAACACGGGCGACAAAGTGAAACCC
>JBJMQX010000061.1:0-36228 GCA_045802455.1 Phenylobacterium sp.
GAGCCCGAGGCTCACCGGCCTCATCCTGCTCACCATCCCGGTGGTGATCGCCCCGCTCTTCCAGTTCGGCCGCCAGGTGCGCAAGCTCACCGCATCCACCCAGGACCAGTTCGCCTCGGCGATCGGCCACGCCGGCGAGACGCTGGACGCGCTGGAAATCGTGCAGGCGTTCGGGCGCGAGGCCACGGGGGCTGCGCGGTTCGGCGAGGCCGTCGAGGCCTCGTTCCGCACGTCGCTGAAGCGGATGAGGGCGCGCGCGTCGATGACGGCGGCGGCGATCTCGCTGGTGTTCGGGGGCGTCGTCTGGATCCTGTGGCTCGGCGTGAACGCAGTCTTCAGCCATGAGATGAGCCTGGGCACGCTCTTCCAGTTTGCGCTCCTGGCGGTGATGTCGGCGGGCTCGGTGGGCGCGCTGGGCGAGACCTGGGGCGACGTCCAGAAGGCGGCCGGCGCCATGGAGCGGGTCTCCGAGCTGCTGGCGGCCCGGCCCTCCATCGCCGCGCCCGCCCATCCCGTACCGCTGCCGGTCCCGCCGCGCGGCGAGGTGGCGCTGGAGAACGTGACCTTCGCCTATCCGGGCCGACCGGACCTGCCGGCCTTGCGCGGCTTCACGCTCTCCGTCGCGCCCGGGGAGACAGTCGCGCTGGTGGGTCCCTCCGGCGCGGGCAAGAGCACGGTCTTCCGCCTGTTGCTGCGGTTCTACGACCCGCAGGGTGGCGCCGTGCGCGTGGACGGCGTCGACGTGCGCGACGCCGATCCCGCCGCCGTGCGCGCCCGCATGGCCCTGGTGGCGCAGGACAGCCCGCTGTTTTCCGGCTCCGCCGCCGACAACGTCCGCTTCGGCCGCGAGGACGCCGACCTCGCCGCGGTCACCGCCGCCGTGCAGGCCGCACAGGCCGCCCCGTTCCTCGCCGCCCTCCCTGAAGGCATGGACACGGCGCTGGGCGAGCGCGCCCGAAGCCTCTCCGGCGGCCAGCGCCAGCGTCTCGCCATCGCCCGCGCCCTGGTCCGCGATGCGCCCATCCTGCTGCTCGACGAGGCCACCAGCGCGCTGGACGCCGAAAACGAGCGCGCGGTCCAGCGGGCGCTGGACGAGGCGATGACCGGCCACACGACCATCGTCATCGCCCACCGGCTGGCCACCGTGCTGAAGGCAGACCGCATCGTGGTCATGGACGAGGGCCGCGTGGTCGAACAGGGCACGCACCATGAGCTGGTGGGCAAGAGCGGCCTCTACGCGCGCCTGGCGGCCTTGCAGTTCGGCGAGGCGGCCTAGCCCCGCGCCTTGACGGCGAGCGCCGGGAAGTCGCTGAAGAGGCCGTCGACGCCGGCGGCGAACAGGCCCTTGTAGACGGCGTCCACGTCGCCGAAGTCGGCGGGGTTGGTTCCCTTGCGCAGCTTGGGCGGCAGGAAGGCGTTCTCGGCCCGCACGGTCCAGGGATGCACCGCCAGGCCCGCGGCGTGGGCGTTTCCCACCAGCGCGGTCGCGGGCGCCAGGCCTCCATCCGGGGCGGTCGGCAGAACCATCGACCATTCACAGCCGACGCCGTTGGCATAGGCCGCGATCGTTTTCAGCCCGGTCGGAGAGGCCATGTCGCGGTAGCGCAGGGTGGCGTCGGTGGGCCCGCCGTTGGGCTCCATCAGCTGGATGCGGGGCGTCTGAACCATGGTCATGATGGTCTTCAGCGGCAGGACGTCGAAGCACTGGATGAAAACCGGTGCGCTGGCGCCGGCGAGGCCGTTCTTCTTCAGGATGTCGGCGAGCCGCGGCTCCAGCGGCAGGCCGACGCCGGTGAAATAGCTGGCGTGCTTCATCTCCGGGTAGGTGCCGATGGTGCGCTTCAGCCGGGCGCTCTCGGCTTTCGCCAGGTCGATGACCTCCTGGTAGGTGGGGACGGTCTCCTGGCCGTCGAACCTGGCGCTCTCGGGTCTGAGTTTCGGCAGCCGCTCGCGGCAGCGCAGGGTCTTGAGCTCGGCGAGCGTGAAGTCCTCGGTGAACCAGCCGCTCACCGCCTGGCCCTGGATCTGGCGTGTGGTCCGCCGGTTCTCGAAGTCCTTGCGGGCGGCGATGTCGGTGGTCTGGGAGATCTCGTTCTCGTGGCGGACGACGAGATGGCCGTCCTTGGTCGCCACCAAATCCGGCTCGATGAAGTCGGCGCCCTCGGCGATGGCCAGCCGGAACGCCATCAGCGTCGATTCCGGCCGCTCGCCGCTCGCGCCCCGGTGGGCGATGACCAGCGGCTTCTTCCTGGGCTGGGCGAAGGCCGGCGCGGCGGCGGCGGCCGCGCTGGTGGCCGCGAACGTGCGACGCGTGATCCTCATGACGCTTCCCCCATACCTGTCGTTGATGACAGTCAGGCATTCGGGGCGGCGAGGGTCAACTTCGCTGTAGGCGTCTACTTCCCCGCCACCCGCAGCCGCTCCAGCAGCAAGGGGTGGATTTCCAGGTTCCCGGCGCAAACGGAGCCTCGGGTCAGCACATCCTCGCCGCCGTCGGCCTCGGTGACGCGGCCGCCGGCTTCGGTGACCAACAGCACGCCGGCCGCCAGGTCCCAGGCGTTGAGGTCGCGCTCCCAGTAACCGTCGTAGCGGCCGGCCGCGACCCACGCCAGGTCCAGCGCCGCCGAGCCGAAGCGGCGCACGCCGGCCACGCGCTGGCTGATCTGGTGCAGCTCCTTCAGGAAGGTGGCGTGGTGGCCGTGGCCGAGAAAGGGGATGCCGGTCGCCAGCACCGCCTCGTCCAGGCGGGTGCGCGCGGCGACGCGGAGGCGCTTGTCGTTGATGAAGGCGCCCTTGCCCTTCTCGGCCCAGAACATCTCGTTGGTGGCCGGGTTGTAAGTCAGGGCGGCGACGACCGCGCCCTCGCGCTGGAGCGCGATGTTGATCGCGAAGTGCGGGATGGCGTGCAGGAAGTTGGTGGTGCCGTCGAGCGGATCGACGATCCAGGTGTGGGTCTTGTCGGTGCCCTCGATCATCCCGCGCTCCTCGCCCAGGAAGCCGTAGCCGGGGCGGGCCTTGGTCAGCATCTCGAAGAGGGTCTGTTCGGCCTTCAGGTCGGCGGCGGAGACGAAGTCGGCGGGAGCCTTCTTGGCCACCTGCAGCTCGGCGAGCTCGCCGAAGTCGCGGTTCAGCCCCCGCGCCGCCTTGCGCGCGGCGTCGCTCATGACCTTCAGGAGGGCGGACTGGGTGCTCACGGTGGGAAAGATCTCGGGGGCGGGTTGGCGGGCGCGGACCCTAGTGGCCGCGGTCGGCTACGCCAAGCGCGATCTCGGCGTTAAAGGCCGCTACGGCGGCAGCCGGACCGTCGCCATAGGACCAGACGCCGGCCGAGACCGCGATGAAGTCGGCTCCGGCCGCGGCGATCAGGCGGGCCGTCGCGACGGTGATCCCGCCGATGGCGACGCAAGGGACCAGCATGTCCGCCTGCCAGCCGGTCAGCAACTCCGGGTCGGCGCGGGTCTTGGCCTCCTTGGTGGCGGTCGGGAAGAAGGCGCCGAAGGCGACGTAGTCGGCCCCGCCTTCCGCCGCCTCCATGGCCAGGTGCAGGCTGTCGTGGCAGGTGACGCCGACCATGCGGTTTGGGCCGACCATCCGGCGCGCGTCGGCCAGCGGGGCGTCGTCCTGGCCGACATGGACGCCGTCGCAGCCCAGGCGGGCGGCCAGCGCCGGGTCGTCGTTGAGGATCACCGCCACGCCGCGGGCCTGGGCGATCGGCATGAGCGCATCGACCGCCGCCGCGACGACGTCGTCTGGCTGGTCCTTCAGGCGGACCTGCAGGGCGGCCACGTCGCCGGCGTCCAGGGCGTGCGCGAGGCTGCGGCCGAAGCCGGCGAGGTCATCGAGCCGGGACGGCGTGATCAGGTAGAGGCGGCAGAGCGGCGGGGCCATGATCGGGCCCTAGAGCCTATCTGAGGCGCGCCTTCAAGAGATCGAGCCCGGCGCCGCTTGCATCGAGGCGCTCGCTCGTCGCATTTGCTGGCGGTGGGTCGTGAAGCTTGGCCGGAACCTCGGCCGGGCTCGCGGATTTCGGAGACGACGCCAAGTTGGGAGCCCGACCGATGCCCGGAAACCTGGTCCGCGGGGCTGTGGACAGCCTCGCCAACAGCCGTGGGCGCTCGGCCCGCCATATCCTGATCGGCCTGGGGCTCACGGCGGGCGCCGTCGCGATCTCGGCCCTGGTCGCGCGGATGAACGCGCCCACTGAGGAGAACTGGGAAGTCTACTCGGACTACGAAGAGCTCGTGCAGCCCGACATCAAGCCGCCGCGCAAGGTGTTCTCGATGGTCTGGCCGCCGCTGTTCATGGCGCTGACGCTCTCCGGCCTGCGCATCTGGAACGCGCCGCGGAGCCCCGAACGCACGCAGGCGCTGACGCTCTGGGGAATGGTGCAGGCGCTGAACGCGGTCTGGATGGCGCTGGGACCCAAGCGCCTGGGCGGCCAGCTCGCCACGGCCGTGGCCTCGCTGGGCACGGCGGCCGCCTACGTCTGGCGCGCCCGGCGGGTCGACCCTCCGGCCGCCAACATGGTCGCCCCCTATGTCGGCTGGATCGGCTTCGCCAATGTGCTGACCGAGGAGCTGTGGCGGAAGAACCCGGAGTACCGGACCGTCCACTAGCCGGGCCCGCGGCTTCGCCCTAGGCTCTCGGCAACGAACAAGGGTTGGGAGCGGGACCAATGGTTGCGGCGGCAGCGGCTGGCGCGGACGTGCGCTCGACGTCGAACAGGATGGTGATCGCCGGCGCCTCGGCCGGCACCGTCTTCGAGTGGTACGACTTCTACCTCTACGGATCGCTGGCGAGCTTCATCACCGAGCACTTCTTCTCCGCGGTGAACCCGACCACCGGCTACATCTTCGCCTTGCTGGCGTTCGCCGCGGGGTTTGCGGTGCGGCCGTTCGGGGCGATCGTGTTCGGCCGCCTGGGAGACCTCTGGGGCCGCAAGAACACGTTCCTCGTCACCATGGTGCTGATGGGCCTCTCGACCTTCGCGGTGGGGCTGCTGCCCGGCTATGCGCAGTGGGGCGTCGCAGCGCCGGTGGCGCTGATCGTCATGCGGCTGGTCCAGGGCCTGGCGCTGGGCGGCGAATACGGCGGAGCGGCGACCTACGTCGCCGAGCACGCGCCGCCGGGAAAGCGCGGCCTCTACACGAGCTGGATCCAGATCACCGCCACCTTCGGACTGATGCTGTCGCTGGTGGTGATCATCCTGGTGCGCACGCAGATGGGCGAAGACGCCTTCAAGGCCTGGGGCTGGCGCATCCCGTTCCTGGTCTCGATCGTGCTGCTGGCGGTCTCGCTGTGGATCCGGCTGCGGCTGAACGAGAGCCCGGTGTTCCAGACCATGGTGGCCGAGGGCAAGGGCTCGAAGGCGCCGCTCGCCGACAGCTTCCTGCGCTGGCCCAACCTGAAGCTGGTGCTGCTGGCGCTGGCCGGCCTCACCGCCGGCCAGGCGGTCGTCTGGTACACGGGGCAGTTCTACGCGCTCTTCTTCCTCGAGAAGATGCTGAAGGTGGACGGCGTGCTGACCAACGAGCTGGTCGCCATCGCGCTCCTGCTGGGGACGCCGTTCTTCGTGCTGTTCGGCTGGCTCTCGGACAAGATCGGCCGAAAGCCGATCATCCTGGCCGGCTGCCTGCTGGCCGTGCTGACCTATTTCCCGGTGTTCAAGGCGCTGACGGCCGCCGCCAACCCGCAACTCGCGGCCGCCAGCGCCTCGGCGCCCGTGACGGTGGTGGCGGACCCCAACGACTGCTCGTTCCAGTTCGATCCGGTCGGCAAGAAGACGTTCGCGACCTCCTGTGACCTCGCGAAGTCCGCGCTCGCCAACGCCGGCGTCAGCTACGCAAACCAGGCCGCGCCGACCGGCGCCGTGGCGGTGGTCAAGATCGGTGCGACCAGCCTGCCCAGCTTCAAGGGCGAGGCGCTGACGGCGGCCGAGCTGAAAACGCAGAAGGCGGCGTGGACCAAGGCGCTGGGCGCCGAACTCAAGGCCGCCGGCTATCCCGCCAAGGCCGATCCGGCGAAGATGAACAAGCCGCTGGTCGTCGGCCTCCTGTGGGTGCTGATCCTCTACGTGACCATGGTCTACGGGCCGATCGCCGCGGCGCTGGTGGAGATGTTCCCGGCGCGGGTGCGCTACACCTCGATGTCGCTGCCCTACCACGTCGGCAACGGCTGGTTCGGCGGCTTCCTGCCGACCACCGCCTTCGCGATGGTCGCGGCCACGGGCAACATCTACTACGGCCTCTGGTACCCGATCGCGGTGGCGGCGGTGACCTTCGTGGTCGGGCTGCTCTTCGTGAAGGAGATGCGCGGCGCCCCGATCGAGGCTTAAGGCCGGTCGTCCTCGTCGATGCGGTCGTCGTAGCCGTGGTTGGCCGAGTAGAAGGCCAGCCACATCAGGAAGCCGGTGAGCGCGGCGGTGACCACCACGCCGCCCGCGACATAGGGCCAGATCGGCCCAAGGTCGTCCCAGCCCGAGCCCATGCGGGAGGTTGCGAAGAAGGCCCAGCCGGCGAACACCGCGAACCCGGCGAGCGCCAGTAAGCTGAGGCCGACGACGAGGGCGTGCTTGCGCATGGCCCCAAACCAACGGGGGGCGAGCGGCGCCCGTTCCCCCGCCACGGGAATCGAACCTACTCGGCCGCCACCTTGGTGAGGCCGATCTTCGGGGCGAGCTCGCCGGCGGCGTAGCGCTTGGCCATGGCCGAGAGCGGCAGCGGCTTGATCTTGCCGGCCCAGCCCGCGGTCCCGAACTCCTCGAAGCGCTGGACGCAGACCTTGCGCATGGCTTCCTTGGCGGGCTTCAGATAGCCGCGGGGATCGAACTCGCCAGGGTTCTCCGCGAACACCTTGCGGATGGCGCCGGTGATCGCCAGGCGGTTGTCGGTGTCGACGTTGATCTTGCGCACGCCGTGCTTGATGCCGCGCTGGATCTCCTCGACGGGCACGCCCCAGGTCTGGGGCATCTGTCCGCCGTACTGGTTGATGACGTCCTGCAGCTCCTGCGGCACGGACGACGAGCCGTGCATGACCAGGTGCATGTTCGGCAGGCGCTGGTGGATCTCCTCGATCACGTTCATCGCCAGCACCGCGCCGTCCGGCTTACGGCTAAACTTGTAGGCGCCATGGCTGGTGCCCATGGCGATGGCCAGCGCGTCGACCTGGGTCGCCTTGACGAAATCCACCGCCTGGTCGGGATCGGTCAGCAGCTTGTCGTGGCCGAGCTTGCCCTCGAAGCCGTGGCCGTCTTCCTTCTCGCCCATGCCGGTCTCGAGGCTGCCCAGCACGCCGAGTTCGCCCTCGACGGAGGCGCCCACCCAGTGGGCCATCTCGGTGACCTTGCGGGTGACGGTGACGTTGTAGTCGTAGTCGGCCGGGGTCTTGGCGTCCTCCATCAAGGAGCCGTCCATCATCACCGAGGTGAAGCCGTGCTGGATGGCGGTGGCGCAGGTCGCCTCGTTGTTCCCGTGGTCCTGGTGCATGCAGATCGGGATGTGCGGGTAGATCTGGCACAGCGAGTCGATCAGGCCCTTCAGCACATGGTCGTTGGCGTACTGGCGCGCGCCGCGGCTGGCCGGGATGATCACCGGCGCGTCCACCGCGTCGGCCGCCTCCATGATCGCGAGGCCCTGTTCCATGTTGTTGATGTTGAAGGCGGGTACGCCGTAGCCGTGCTCGGCGGCGTGGTCCAAAAGCTGTCGAAGGGTGATCCTGGCCATCGTCTTCGTCTTCCCAAGTCCTATCGGGGCAGTCTCTTATCGAGAAGCGCCGCCACGCCGGGCAGCGTCTTGCCCTCCATCCATTCAAGAAACGCGCCGCCCGCCGTGGAGACGAAGGTGAAGTCGTCCACGACACCCGCCGCGTTGAGGGCCGCCACCGTATCACCGCCACCGGCCACCGCCACCAGCTTGCCCTCCCTGGCGAGCTTCGCTGCGCACTGCGCAGCTTCAACGGTCCCCTTGTCGAAGGGTTTCATCTCGAAGACGCCGAGCGGCCCATTCCAGATCAGGGTCTTGGAATTGGCCATCGCGCGGCAGAGGCGCTCGACGGTCTCCGGCCCGGCGTCGAGGATGCGCTCGTCGTCGTCGATCGAGCCCGGGTCGCGGACGCGGGCCGGCGCGCCAGGCGCCACCTTCTCGGCGACGACCACGTCCAGCGGCAGGAAGAGCTTGCAGTTGTTCTTGCCGGCCAGGCGGATGATCTCGCGGGCGGTGTCGGCCAGCTCCTTCTCACAGTAAGAGGCGCCGATCTCGTGGCCTTGGGCGTAGAGGAAGGTGTTGGCCATGCCGCCGCCGATGGCGAGCTTGTCCAGCTTGGTCACCAGGTGGGTCAGGAGGTCGAGCTTGGTGGAGACCTTGGAGCCTCCGACGATGCCCAGCACCGGCCGCTCCGGATTGCCCAGCGCGCGGTCGAGCGCGTCGAGCTCGAGGCGCATCTGCTCGCCGGCATAGGCGGGCAACAGGTGGGCCAGGCCCTCGGTCGAGGCGTGCGCCCGGTGGGCGGCCGAGAAGGCGTCGTTCACGTAGAGGTCGCCGTTGGCGGCGAGCTGGTTCGCGAACCCGCGGTCGTTGGCCTCCTCGCCGGCGTGGAAGCGGACGTTTTCCAGCAGCAGCACGTCGCCCGGCTGCATCGCGTTCACAGCCTCGCGCGCCTTGGGTCCGACGCAGTCGTCCGCGAACGAAACCGGGCGTCCCAGCACCTTGGCCAGCGGCTCGACGATGGGTTTCAGGCTCATCGACGGCACGACCTTGCCCTTCGGCCGGTCGAAGTGGGCGATGAGGATCACCTTCGCCCCGCCGGCGCGAAGCTTCTCGATGGTCGGGACCGCGGCCCGAAGCCGAGTGTCGTCGGTGACCCGCCCGTCCTCCATCGGCACGTTGAAATCCACGCGGACGAGGGCGCGCTTGCCCGAAAGGTCCGCCTGATCGAGGGTCTGGAACGCCATCAGCGGGCGATCAGAGCAGCGTCGCCATGTGGACGGCGGTGTCGCTCATGCGGCTCGAGAAGCCCCATTCGTTGTCGTACCAGCTGAGTACCCGGCCGAGCCCGCCGTCGACCATCTGGGTCTGCGGCAGGGCGACGGTCGAGGACGCGGCGATGTGGTTGAAGTCCATGGAGACCAGCGGGTCCCTGGTCACCGCCAGGACGCCGCGCAGCGGACGCTTGCCGGCCGCCTCTTCCATCGCTGCGTTGATCTCCTCCACGGTGACCTTCTTGCCCGGCACGAACTTCAGGTCGACCACCGAGACGTTCGGGGTCGGCACGCGGATGGAGGAGCCGTCGAGCTTGCCGGCCAGCTCGGGGATCACCAGGCCCAGCGCCTTGGCCGCGCCGGTCGAGGTCGGGATCATCGACATGGCCGCGGCGCGGGCGCGGTAGAGGTCCTTGTGCAGGGTATCGAGCGTCGGCTGGTCGCCGGTGTAGGAGTGGATCGTGGTCATGTAGCCGCGCTCGATGCCGCAGAGGTCCTGCAGCACGCGCGCGACCGGCGCCAGGCAGTTGGTGGTGCACGAGGCGTTGGAGATGACCAGGTCGTCGGCCGTGAGCGTCTCGTGGTTGACGCCGTAGACGATGGTCTTGTCGACGCCTTCGGCCGGCGCGGAGACGATCACCCGCTTGGCGCCGGCCTTGAGGTGGGCGGCGGCCTTGTCCCTGGAGGTGAAGAGGCCGGTGCACTCCAGCGCGATGTCGACGCCCAGCGCCTTGTGCGGCAGTTCAGCCGGGTCGCGGACGGCGGTGACCTTGATCGGGCCCAGGCCGACGTCGATCGTGTCGCCGTCGACGGTGACCTGCGCCGGGAAGCGGCCGTGCACGCTGTCGTAGCGCAGCAGGTGGGCGTTGGTCTCCACCGGGCCCAGGTCGTTGATCGCCACCACCTCGATGTCGCGGCGGGCGTGCTCGACGATCGAGCGCAGCACCAGCCGGCCGATGCGGCCGAAACCGTTGATGGCGACGCGGACGGGCATGCGAAACCTCCGGAAAATCAGGTGCGCGCGTTCTTGAAGGCGAGGGGGCGCAAGTCAACCCCCGTAGCGGTCAAGTCGGGCTGCGGATTGTGACGGGCGGGACAGGGATTTCGTCGCGGAGGACACGAACGAGAGCGCGCGAGCCTTCTGCCTCCGCGTGAGCGGAGTCTCGGGGTGGCAGGCCCGTTGGTGTGGTTGGTGGCGGAAAAAAGCCTGGGTCCGCGCTTTCGCGGGGATGAGCGGGAACTAGGAGTCGGTGGGAACCGAGGCCTGGCCGCTGCCAAGCTTTTCGGCTTGTCGCGGGGACGCCGGGCCGACATTCTACGGCTGTAGTCCACGCGGGCGCCCGATGATGCGAGCATTGCGGACCTTGTTCGTTGGTTGCGTTCTATCGTGCGTCCTCGCGGGCGGCGCGCGGGCTGAACCCGCGCGGGCGGCGGAGCCCAGGGTGCGTCCGGCGCTCGACGGGCTGTTCGCGGCGTTCAGGACGCACCCGATCGTCGGCCTGGGCGACGCCCATGGGCTGGCCGAAGAGGGCGCGTTCTACAGGCGGCTGGTCCGCGACCCGCGCTTTGCGGCCCAGGTCGGCAACCTGGTCGTGGAGTTCGCCAGCAGCGCGCACCAGGACACCCTCGACCGCTATGTGGCGGGCGAGGACGTTCCGCGCGCAGAGCTGCGCTGGGTGTGGAGCGACGTGGTCGGCGGCTCGATCACCGCGACGGCGCTGATGTACCAGGAACTGCTGGCCGAGGTGCGCGCGGTGAACCAGCATCTGCCGCCCGCGCGGCGGATCCGGGTGTGGGCCGGCGAACCCGCGGCCGACTGGAGCGCCATCCGGACGCCGCAGGACCTGGAGCCCTACCTCGAGCAGCGGGACGCATCGGCCGACGCCGTCATCGAGCGGGAGGTCCTGGGGCGCGCGAAGAAGGCGGTGGTGATCTACGGCGCCCTGCACTTCTTCCACCTTCCGACACCGCCCGGCCTGCCCGCGAGCTCGAGCCTGAAGGCCCGCGTCGAGCGCGCGCATCCGGGCGCCGTCTACGTGGTCATCCCTTACTTCGGGTTCGTGCAACCGGAGTGCTCGGCCAGCTTCGAAGCCGCCACGCGGTGGCCCGCGGACAGCCTGGTGGCGCCGGTGACCGGGACGTCGCTCGAAGCGCTGCTGACCCGCCCCGGCTGTCCGGTGATCCGGCCGCCACGGCCCGCGCCGGGCGCGCAGCCGATGGCGCCGGAGGTATTGGCCCAAATTCAGGCGGGGTTCGTCCGCCCCGCGTCGGGCGCCGACGCCGACGCCCTGCTCTACCTCGCGCCCGCGGCGAGCCTCACGACCTCGCCCAACGACCCCGACCTGAAGACCGACCCCGCCTATTCAGCGGAGATGGCCCGGCGGGCGCCGATCATCGGCTTCCCGCCCGACTTCGCGAACCACCTCGCGACCGGGCCGCGGCCCTACAGGGATCGGAACACGCCGCCGGCGCCACGGGCGACGCCCAATCCGTGATCCGCAGCTAGCCGGACGACGGCTCCTCTCCCCAGGCGCGTCTAGCGTCGTGGGAGAGGCCGGGAGAGGGCGGCGCTGCGCTCCTGAGCCCCGCGGCGTTCGACCCGATCACGCCAGGATTGGCGATTCAGCCGCAGGTCCTTGATCCAATCCGTGGGAGCGGCAGGCGCCTCGCCACCCTTTCCCAACCTCTCCCACGATGCTCCGAATCTGGGAGAGGAGCGGTCACCCGGTAGCGGTGAGGGAGGCCGACTTCCTAGAGCCCGAAGGGCCAAGTGTCCTGCGCGCCGGAGCGGCGGCGGGGCGGTTTCGGGAGCGGCAGGGGCGTGACCGCGGTGGTCTCGTCGAACCACGCCCAGGCGTCGAACTGCTCGGCCAGCCGGCAGTCGACGTAATGGCTCCAGCGCTCGGTCTCAGGGCGGTAGACGACGCCGATGAAGCGCTCCAGGCGGGGCTCGGAGAGGTGGGCGCGAAGGTCGTCGTGGCGGCCCGGCCGCAGGTCCAGGAGGTAGCGGGGAAGCCGGGTGGCGTGGGCCAGCGCCTCCTGGCTCTCGGCCAGGGCGGGGTTGATCCGCTTGACCTCCATCGGGGCGTCCCAGTCGCTGGCGCAGGCCACCGTCCCGCCATGCGTGCCGAGCCCTATCAGGGCGGCCTCGCGGCCCCAGGCCTGGCGGCAGAGCTGGCCGAGGTTGTGCTCCTCGCGGATGACGCCCATGTCGGTCGCCCGCGCGTCGCCGATGTGGGAGTTGTGGGCCCAGACCACCGCCTTGGCGTCCTGCCCCTTGACCGCCAGCAGGGCGTCGAGGGTCTCGAACATGTGGCTGTCGCGCAGGTTCCAGCTCTCCGCGGAGCCATAGTACATGGCGCGGTAATAGGCCTCGGCATCGCGGACCAGGCGGGCGTTCTGGGTGGCGTCGAGCAGCCCCTCGTCGGCCATGGCCCTGGCCTGCCGGGCCAGGAGGTCGGTCAGCATGGCGGTGACCGGCTTCTCGCAGCGGGCGTAGCCGGAGGTCAGCGCCAGCCTGCCGTAGGCCGCCGGCTCGTCCGCCCAGGGCGTCATGCAGCCGTAGCGCTGGCGGGCCACCTCGGCGGCGGCCGGGTCGGTCCGATCGAGGTAGTCGATCACCGCGCGCATCGAGCCGGCGAGGTTGTAGAGGTCCAGGCCGTAGATGCCGGCCTTCGGCGCGTTCGGGCGCCGGGCGTTGTGCCGCCGCAGCCAGCCCAGGAAGTCCTGGAACTCGCAGTTGCGCCACATCCAGGTGGGAAAGCGGCGGAACGCCTCGCCCGCGCCCACCGGCGGCTCGCGGCCGCGGACGTAGGCGTCCAGCGCGCGGGCGTCGGGCCAGTCGGCCTCCAGCGCCACCACCGTGAAGCCGCGGTTCTCGATCAGCCAGCGGGTGATCGCCGCCCGCGCGCGATAGAACTCGGACGTGCCGTGGCTGGACTCGCCCAGCAGCACCACGCGGGCGTCGCCGAAGCGGTCGAAGAGGCTGGCGAATTCCGGGTCGCCGATGTCGGGCAGCGGCTCGGCGGCCTCTGCCAGCATCTGGACAAGGCCCCCCCGGGCGGAAATGGAAGTGTCGAAATGCTGCCCGGCATGCGGCATGGTGGAGATCCCCGCTTACGTGTGTAACGCGCTACCTGGGGTTGGGTTCCGGGGCGTGCGGAAGCCGGCCGGAAGACGCCCGCAGCCGTCGCGGGTCTTGCACGTTAGGGGCAGATGGCCGACCCGACCCGCGTCTACACCGGCTGGCTGATCGACCCGCAGGCTCGGCCGCGGCTGCTGGATGCGGTGCCGCCGCGGTATCCGCGGGTGGTGGCCCACCACGTCACGCTGAAGTTCGGCGACCGCGAGGCGAAGCCGCCGCAGGACACCACCGGCCAGATCGTCGGCGAGGCGGACGATGGGCGCGGCGTGCAGGCGCTGGTGGTGCGCATCGACGGCGGCACAGAGCGGCCGGACGGCGGGACCTGGCACGTCACCTGGTCGCTGGCCCCCGGCCGCGAGGCGCGGGAGAGCAACGACGTCATCGCGCAGCACGGCTGGCGTCCGATCGAGCCGGCGGTCCCGCTGCGGCTGATCGCCAAGCCTCCCGATTAGCAGCAGTCGGGCCCATCGAGTGCTAAGCTGCTGAAATTACGGAACGTTTTACCGAATCGAGCATAAGCTTGGGTGCTGAAACGTGAGGTCGCTTGGACATGAAGGCGTCGCCTGAATTCCGCAAGCAGCTAGCCGGCTATGGCCTGACCACCGCGGAGATCCTCTACCGCATGCCCGACCATCCGGGGCTGCTGCAGAGCTACATCTGGCAGGACTACGACCTGTTCCCGGAGTTCCCGGTGCTGCGCAAGTTCCTCGATTTCTGGGCGCGGACCCTGGACGGGCCGCTGTTCAAGGTGACGGTCGGCCATAGCCGGCTGATCAAGCCCGCCGAGATCCGCGCGCTCGGCGACGAGTTCCGGCTGCACTGACCGGCTCGACATTTCGCGGGCGGCGAGGGACGAAGGCGCGTCCTCAACGCGGGTGATGCCTCCTTGCGCCGTTTGCCGATCGTGATCGCGCTGGCCGCCGCAGCCGCCCTCGCCGGCTGCCAGGGCAAGGTCCAGCGCGCGGCCTGCCCCGCGGACAAGATCTGCCTGGAATATGGCAACGAGATCGAGCCGCTGACCCTGGACCCGCAGACCGCGAACCTGACCAACGAGATCCGGATCATCGGCGACCTGATGGTGGGCCTGACCACCGAGGCGGCCGATGGCAAGGCGCTGCCCGGCATGGCGACCTCGTGGGAGACCAGCGCCGACGGCCTCACCTGGACCTTCCACCTGCGCGACGCGAAATGGTCGGACGGCGTTCCGGTGACGGCGGAGGACTTCGTGTTCGCCTACCGCCGCATCCTCGATCCAAAGACCGCCTCGATCTACGCCTATCTCGTCACGCTCTTGAAGAACGGCCAGGCGGTGAACGACGGCAAGGCGCCGCTCTCCGCGGTGGGCGCAGCCGCGCCCGACCCGCACACCCTGGTGCTGACCCTGGAGCACCCTGCGCCCTACCTGCCGCAGCTGGCCATGCACTCGAGCTTCTATCCGGTCCCCAAGCACGCGGTGGAGAGGCTGGGCGAGGCCTGGACGCGGCCCGGAACCTACGTGTCCAACGGCGCCTACCGGCTGACCGCCTGGCGGCTGGGCGACTACGTGCGGGTGGAGAAGAACCCGCGGTTTTTCGACGCCGCCCACGTCTGCGTGGACCGCATCAACTACTATCCGACCACGGACGTGATCTCGGCCGAACGGCGGGTGCAGCGCGGCGAACTCGACCTCAACACGACGTTCCAGTCCAACCGCCTGCAGCACATCGAGGCGGTGATGCCGGGCTATGCGCGGCCGGCGCTGACGCTGGCCACGGTCTATGCCTCGTTCAACACGCGCAACGTGGCGCCGCTGAAGGACATCCGGGTGCGCCGGGCGCTTTCCGAGGCCATCGACCGCGACTTCATGACCGCCAAGCTGATGCGCGCCGGCCAGCAGCCTGCCACGAGCTTCGTGCCGCCGGGGGTCTCCAACTACGCCTATGGCGCCAGGCTGCGCTGGGCGGGCGGCGGCTTCGCGCAGCGCCAGGTCGAGGCCCGCGCCCTGCTCGCCCAGGCAGGCTATGGCCCGCGCCACCCGCTGAAGCTGGAGATCAAGACCGCCAATTCCACCGAGACCCTGCTGCTGGCCGAGGCGATCCAGGCCGACTGGCGAGCGATCGGGGTCGACGCCAGCATCGTCCAGAACGAGGGGCAGATCGCCTTCGCGGCCTACCGCAACCGCGACTTCCAGGTCGGGCTGATGAGCTGGTACGCCGACTTCGACGATCCGGTGACCTTCCTGGGCCTCCTGAAGTCAGACACCGGGGCGCAGAACTACGGGGACTACAAGAACTCGGCCTACGACGCGCTGCTGGACGCCGCCGACAAGGAGCCGGACGCCGCCAAGCGGGCGCAGATCCTCAGGCGGGCCGAGCAGATCATGCTCGACGACGAGGGGACGGCCCCGATCGACTACAACGTCAGCCGCAGCCTGGTGAACCCGAGGATCACCGGCTGGGTCTCGAACCCGCTGAACAACCACCGTGCGCGGTGGCTATGCATGAAGCGCTAGAGCGCTAGTCGCGCCACTCGTAGTGGCAGACGCGGTGGGTGGTGTTGTGCTTGGCGTACTGGTGGCCGACCACCGCGCCCGCGCCGGCGCCCAGGATGGTGCCCCCGGTCTTGCCGCCGCCGTGGGCGAGCGCGTTGCCCAGGAGGCCGCCGGCCACCGCGCCCACGGCCGTGCCGGTGTTGCGCGCGCCGCGCGAGCTCGCGTCACGGCAGACCTCCACCCGGTGGCGGTGATGCGTCTGGGCGGTGGCGACCATCGGGGCCGCGGCCACGGCGAACGCCGAGCACGCCAGGGCCGCAGAGGCGATAAGCTTGTTGCGCACGAAGATGTCTCCTTCAGTCCTGGACACGCCCAGCCGGTAACCCCCGACCATAGCGAAGGTTGCGGCGGCAATGCGGCGCGGGTGGCGGGCTCCCGACGTTCGGAACCAACCTTTGGCGAAGGACTTTGATTGCGACGTCGCCGAGCCGGACGCTCCAAGTCCGCCGGCCAATTGGAGACACGCTCATGTCAATCCTTGCCTGGATCGTTCTGGGCCTCATTGCCGGCTTCATCGCTTCGAAGCTCGTGAACCGGTCCGGCGGCAGCCTCGTGCTCGACCTGCTGCTGGGCGTCGTCGGCGCCTTCGTCGGCGGCTTCCTGTTCACCCGTTTCGGCGCCGCCGGGGTGACGGGCCTGAACCTCTACTCGATCCTCGTCGCCACGCTGGGCGCGGTGGTCGTGCTGTTCATCTACCACGCGCTCGCCGGCCGCAGGTCGCTATAGCGCGCGCTGAACGAGAACACGGGAAGAGCCCCGCTCCGAAAGGCGGCGGGGCTTTTCTTTTGGCCTATGACCCGGAGCCGATCGGCACGCCGACGATGGCCTTGACGATCCAGCGGTCCTCCGGCCGTCCATAGCCGTAGCCGATGCCAAAGTTGAGGTCCCAGCGGCCGAAGCCCTTGTCGAGGACCAGGTAGGTCTGGTGGTCGCCCTCCGCGAAGCGGCCGAGCGTGCGGGTGTCGCCCAGCGCATTGTAGGTCTCGAGGCCGATCGAGGTGTCCTTGCCGAGCGCGTAGGCGGCCTTCAGCGCGAGCTGCAGCTCGGCGGGCGCGCCCTGGTCCGGGCCAGAGACCACCCAGTCGACGTTGAGGTTGGCGGCCAGCGTCCAGGGGCCCTTGCGGGTCCCGACGATCCCCTTCAGCTCGGCGTTCCACGGGTTGGCGTCCAGGGCGCGGCGCACCCGGCCCACCTCGAAGTTGAGCCCCCAGAAACCCGCTTGGCCCTCCGGCCTGGGCGCGACCCACTTGATCCGCGCCTTGGCCCCGCCGACCTCCAGGTCGCCGCGCCGGGTGACCTCGGCCAGCGGCAGATAGGCGCCGAGCTCGAGGTTCGGATTGAGCGCCCAGCTCCACTCCGGCGTGATGCGGAAGCGGCCGCCCGACGCCTCCTGGCCCGCGTAGTCCGGAGCCACCCGGCCGGTGGGGACGAAGTTCAGGTGCACGTCGAGGCCGAGCCGATGGGGGGCCCCGATTTCGTCCATGTAGACCTGGATCTCCTCGTCGGCCGCGCGCGCGGCGCCGGCGGCGAACAGCCAGGCCGCCGCCACAGCCAGAGCGAAGCCGCGGGTACGCACGGAGCTCCGCATGCCGCTTCAGGCCGCCGTGGTCCGCGCGGGCCAGATCAGCGGCGCGACCTTCGGGATCACCACGCCCCAGGCCAGGACACCCATCAAGGTGATGGCCCCGGCCGTCACGAAAGCCCAGGTGAACTGGCCGGTGCGGTCGACCACCACGCCGGTGAGCAGCGGCGCCAGGAGGCCCGCCACATTGCCCGCGCAGTTCTGCACGGCGATCCATTTGCCCGAGGCGCGGGGACCGGCGATCGTCTGGCCGGCGGCGTAGAGGCTCGCCGTATTGAAGCCGAAGGCGACGGCGGCGACGGCGAGGCCGGCCAGGCAGGTGAGCTGGTCGCCGACGGCGCAGACGATCAGGGCGGCGGCGGCCAGCGTGTGGCCAGCGACCAGGAAGGTCTTGCGCACCCGGTTGGGCGTGCCGCCGGCCGCGAACCAGCGGTCGGAGAGCCAGCCGGTGGCCAGCGAGCTCGCCGCATAGATCAGGTAGACCGCGCCGCCGACCTGGGCCATGCGGGTTACCGAGAAGCCCTGCGCCTTGACCAGGTAGGTCGGCAGCCACGAGACCACGAAATAGAAGGCGTAGTTGTTGCAGAAGTGGCCGAGGCAGGCGCCCCAGGCCTCCCGTCTCGCGAGGATCGTGAAGAAGGCCGGTGCGGTCCCGGTGTCGGTCGCCGCGTCGGCCTGGGCCGAGAGCGTGCGGGTGGACAGCATCCACGGGACCAGCCAGGCCATCGAGGCGACGCCGAAGATGATGAACAGGCCCCGCCAGCCGAGCGGGCCCAGAAGCATGCCGCCGAAATAGGTGCCGAACGCCGGGCCCAGCGCGAGGCCCGCGGCGATCAGGGCGTTGGCGTGGCTGCTCTTGTGGGGCGCGAGGTGCTCGCCCAGAAGCTTCGAGCTGCACGGGAAGGCGACGCTCTCGCCCAGTCCCAGCAGCAGCCGAAGTCCGATCAGGATCGTGAAGGTGGACGCCAGCCCCGTCAGCAGGGTGGCCAGCGACCAGATCGCCAGGCCGAGCGCCAGCGCCCGGTAGGGGTTGATCTTCTCGCCCAGCCAGCCGGCCAGGATCTGCCCCGGCGTATAGGTCCAGTAGAAGACCGAGAGCAGCAGGCCGAGCTGGGTGGCGGAAAGCCCCAGCTGGTCCTTCATCACCGGGCCGGCGGTCGCCAGGTTGCCGCGGTCGACGTAGTTGATGAACACCGAGAGCGCGAGGAGGAAGACCACCCCGCCGCCCAGGACCGCACGCCGCGGCGCCGCCCCCGCCTCGATCGCCGCCACGCTGTGCTCCCCGCCCGCCTGGAGGAGAGTGAACGGTGTTCGGACCCGGCTGGCAAGCGCCGCGGGAGCCTAGTCGGCGGCGGCGGTCTCGAAGGTCTCGTTGTGGGCGGTGATCAGGGTCTGAGCGTCGAGCTTGCGGCCGCGGCGGTCGGCGAGCTCCAGGTGGACGTGGTCGGTGATGCCCAGCGGATAGCGCCGCTTCAGGCTGTGGGCTTGGCCGATCGGCCGGCCGACGGCGACGGTCTGGCCCACCGCCACGCTGGGGTCGACGTAGAAGACGCGGGCCGTCAGGCGAAGGGCCGGGTTCTCGATCTCGACGAAGCGCAGGCTCTGGTCGTCCGGATAGGCGTAGCCGATCTTCGTCACGTAGCCGGAGATCGGCGCCTCCACCGCCTGGCCGGGCGTGGCCACGTAGTCGACGCCCTCGTGCTGGCGCTCGCCGCCGTCGCGGGTTGCGTGGAAGCGGCCCTCGCCGTAGGCGTCCTCGCCGCGCGGCGCCTGGCCGGTGGGATCGGCGACGTCGGCCTGGCCGTCGCCGTCGAGGTCGGCGCCGACGTAGACCACCCGCTCCTGCAGGGTGATGGGGCCTGCCGCCGGGCCGGACGTGAAGTTCGCCAGCACCTTGGGAACCGGATGCCCCATGCCGAGGGTTTCAGCATGCACAGCGGCCTCGGCAGCCCCGAGCGTCAGGACCGCGCCGGCAACGGCGATGGCAGTCACGGTTGAGCTTTTCATCCGCGGCGTAGCTCCCTGGCGAGATTTTGTTGAGGCGCGCTTAGAGACGATGTCCGACGCCCGGACTGCCACATAGGTTAGGATCGGGGCGGATTAATGCGGCATCTTGTCCTGAAGACGACAACGGCCAAGCTTGATTGATCAAGCGTCACCCCGGTCCATCTTGAGATGTTTCCAGGTCAAGCTAGTCTTCCTGCAACAACCAGTAACCGGCACGGCGCGTCGTAAGCGTCGGGGGGAAGTCGCCCATGTCGTTTCGCGTAAGGTTTGCGGTGCTCGCCGCGTCGCTGTTCGCCGGCGGCGCAATCGCCGCGCCCCCGGCCGCTTCGCCGAGCGAATGGGCCCAGACGCCCACCACGCAGCAATCCGCAGCCGTCAAGCCGGCCGGCGCAGGCATCGCCATGGCCCGCTGCAAGGTGGCCGCCGACGAGAGCCTGAGCGACTGCCGGCTAATCCTCGAAAATCCCTCCGGCGCCGGGTTCGGCCGCGCCGTCCTGTCGCTCGCGCCGCAGTACCGGATGAAGCCCGCCGCGGAGGGCGGCGTAGCGCCGGGCGGCGAGGTGGTGATCTTCAAGGACTGGCTGGCGATCGACAAACCGGCGGACTGGCTGCGCAAGCCCACGGCGCAAGACCTGCTGACGGTCTGGCCGAAGGACGCCTGGGCGCACGGCATGGGCGGCAAGGCGGTCATCAGCTGCCTGGTCAATGCGCAAGGCGCCCTCTTCGACTGCGTCGTGGAGTCCGAGTCGCCGGCCGGGGCGCACTTCGGGGACGCGGCCGTGGCGCTCACGCCGCAGCTGCTGTTCCGGCCCGCCACCCTGAAGGGCCAGCCGGTCGTCTCGGCGGTGACCATCCCGTTCAAGTTCGAAATGCCGGCGGGCGCCGGCCCCCGCTCGAACTTCGGCTCCCGCGCGACGGTCCGGCCGGACATGGCCTGGGTGGAGGCGCCGAGCTATTCCCAGGTCGCGGCCGCCTATCCGAAGAAGGCGAGGGACGCCCGCCTGGGCGGGCGCGCGACGCTCTATTGCGACTTCGGAAGCGACAGCAAGCTCAGCCACTGCGACACCTTGCAGGAGGAGCCGAAGGGCGACGGCTTCGCCGAGGCCGCCAAGGCGCTGGCCAAGCGGTTCCGCGCGCCGCCGCTCATGGCCGACGGCAAGCCGATCCGCAACGCCAGCGTGCAGCTCCCGTTCGCCTTCGACCCGAGCATGCTGACCGACGCCGCCCCGGCCATCGGCAAGGCCAAATGGGCTGGCCTGCCCAGCGGCGAAGACACCGCCCAGGCGTTCGCCGCCGTGACGAAGTCGACGACCGGAGCGGCGCGCGCCGTCCTGACCTGCGTCGTCCAAACCGGCGGGACGGTGTCGGACTGCAAGGTCGAGAGCGAAGAGCCGGCCGGCCAGGGCGTCGGCCAGGCGGCCCTGACGCTCGCGCCGCACTTCCGGCTGACCACCTGGACCACCGAAGGCCTGCCCACGGTGGGCGCCCGGGTGACGATCCCGCTGCGCTACGAACCGGGGTCGGAGGGCGCGGCCAATCCCTGAGCCCGAATTCGATTGGGCGCGCTTTCGATCCTTGGGCGACCTTCGGCGGGTCCGCTTCCACACCTGCCGCCACCGTGAACGGCTGGCTCTCCTGCACACGATCCAGCAGGGAAGCCGCGCCTAGCTCGCGGAAAAGAACCCTGCCCGTTCCAGCGCCTTGAACCGCGCGCGGTCGGCGCAATACCCGCAGGCCCGCGCCCTGCTCCTCAGCCACTGGCTCTGCTGTTGCAGGCCTGGCTCGTTCAAGGCCTGGAGCGCCAGCGCCAGACCGACATGGGCGTCGAGGTCCTGCGGTGTGAGCCTGATCGCCTGCTCGTAGGCCACCTTCGACGCGGCCCACTCGTGCTTGCCGGCGGACGCGGCGCCTTCGCGCTTCAGGGCCGCGGCCTGCCGGGCGTCCGGGTCGGCGGGGCGCAGCCCGGAGGCCGCGAAGGGGTCCGCGCCGGGTCCCCGCTCTCTTGGATAGGAGGTGTCATGTTCCTGGGCCAATGAAGCCGCAGACCAGAGGCAGGCCGCAGCGGCGAGAAGAGAGATCCTCAGCGTCATGATCGCGTGCTCCCGTTCAGCACGAGCCTAACGCCGATCGCCGGTCCTGTCCCTCAAGCGGACGCCTTACGGAGATGGGATTGGGTCTGGTCCGCTTCCGACCTTAGCGGACCCAAGTCTCGCTTGGGCCGCTACTTCAGTCGTGATCAACTCACGGCGACGCCAGAAGTGCGTCGACCACCGAACGGTAGATCTTGCTTGTCGGAATCTGCACCGCGATCGCGCCGCTCGCCGCCGCCGCCGCGTTTGAATTCCTCCCGGCTCGGCTCACGCGAGCAGGCGTAGCCGGATGCGCCGCCATTCTTCTTGGCATCTTCCTGATCGGTTGGCGGGCGCGCATCGATCTCCTCTCGGAGACGGCAAACCACGCTGTGTCGGTGATTGCGCTCTTCAGCTTTGCGTTCCTGGCTTGCGCGCCTAGCCTGATCCGTCAGCGATGGCTCAGGTGGTCAGCGACTTCGCTCTCGTTCGCAGCGGTCCTCCTGGTCTGGTTGCTGGCCATGACCAGCCTCGCCCTCGGTCCGGATGAGGTCCGACGCCGGATCGCTATGCCTGGCGGTGACGTCTGCGAAGTCACGCCCTGGGGCATGGCGTTCACCGACTCTGGCTATGCCGTGACTATCTACCGCGAATGGCCCGCCCTCGGCATCCGGCGCGAGCTCGCGGGCGAGCTGGTCAACCAGTCCGAAGGAGACGCCGACGCTAGCTGCGATGACGTGTTCGCGAAGCTTCGGCGCCGCGTCTGACGCTCACGCCCGGCGCAGGGCGCGCTCGATGCGGCGGTCGGGGATGAACCAGACCATGGCCACGAAGACGTAGATGGCGATGGAGGCGATGGGCTGGATGAAGGCGAGCGCCACGCCGGTGATGTAGGCGGCGAGCGAGGCCCAGCCCTTGAAGTCCCGGCCGATGGCGCGGGCGAGCACGGAATCCGGCCCCTCGTGGCGCAGCAGCAGCCGGGTCAGGATGGTGTAGGCGATGGCGTTCATGATCAGCACCGCGCCATAGGCCGCCACGGGCACGGCCGAGAGCCCGTTCTCGCCCATCCAGGCGGTGACGAAGGGCGTCACCGAGAGCCAGAACAGGAGGTGCATGTTGGCCCACAGGATCGGCCCGCTGATCGAGCGCGCCACGTGCAGCAGGTGGTGGTGGTTGTTCCAGTAGATGCCGACGTAGACGAAGCTCAGCACGTAGCTCAGGAACACCGGCAGCAGCGGCACGAGGTCAGAGAGCGCCACGCCGCGCGGGAGCTTCAGCTCCAGCACCATGATGGTGATGATGATCGCCACCACCCCGTCGGTGAAGGCGGTCAGCCGCTCCTTGCCCATGCGTGCGGTCTAAGCGTCCGCCAGCGCCGCGCGGACCGGGGCGTCGGCCCGGGCGTCGGGGAAGATGCGCAGGAAGTTCTCGGAATAGAACTTCTCCCGCACCGCCTCGCTGCGCTCGCCCAGCGCGGCCTCGAACCGACCGATCGGATTGCGGCCGCCCTCGATGTGCGGATAGTCGGTGGAGAACAGGTAGAGGTCGGGGCTCGACTGATCGATCAGGTCGCCGACCGCCTCGAAGACGAAGGGCGTGAAGGCGAGCTGCCGGGTGAGCTGTTCCGACGGCGTCGAGGGCCAGGCCTGCAAGTTGGCGTCGCTGCGGCTCCAGTGCTTCACCACCCAGTCGAGGCGGCGCAGCAGCTCCGGGACCCAGCCGGCGCCCAGCTCGACGCTGGCCCCGCGCAGGGTGGGGTGGCGCAGGAAGACGCCGTCCAGCACCATCATGGTCAGGAACTGCTCGGGCCCTTCATGGAGGAGGGCGATGTCCTTGGTGCGGAGGTTCTCGCCGCCGCCCAGCCAGTCCTTTGTCGGCGGCCGGCCGTTGTTCATCCAGGCGCGCGCGAGTTGCAGCGGCGCGCCGCCGACGTGCAGCACGAAGGGCGTGCCGGTCTCCGCCAGCCGCGCCCAGAAGGGGTCGAGGTCGACGTGGCCGGGCGAGCGCTCGCCACAGGGCCGGTGCGGCACCCAGGCGGCCTTCAGCCCCGCCTCCAGCGCAAACTCCAGCTCGGCCATCGCCAGGGCTGGGTCGTCGAGCGGGATCACGGCGACGCCCAGAAGCCGGCCGTCAGCCTTGCAGAAGTCTGCCATATGGCGGTTGTGCGCGCGGGCGGCGCCATAGCGCAGCCGGGGCTCCAGCTTGGAGCTGGCGGAGAACGGCATGGCCACGGAGTGGGTGGCGAAGACGAGCTGCTTCCGAAAGCCCAGCAGGTCCAGCGCCTTCACCCGGTCGGCGGCGTTGAAGGCGCCCAGCGCCTGGATCTCCTTGGAGGACTCGATCAGCTTGTCGCCGAGCGCGAGCTGCGCGGCCACGTGCTCGGGCGAATGGCGCCCGCCCTGGCCCACGATCACCGCCACCTCCTCGTCGGTGACGATCGAGGCCGAGTAGCTGACCTCGGGGATCTCGTCGCGCAGGGCCGGGTCGGCATAGGCCTTCAGGAAGTCCGGCAGCTCCATGATGTGGCTGTCGGCGTCGTAGTAGGGCCGCGTGGCGGGCGCGTAGGTCATGGCGGGGTCTCCCTGGGCTTTGACTATGCGCGCCGGCCGGGCGGGAGTCACACATTCGGCTGAGCCGGTTCGTGGGGCGTAGCTTTCGGTCTTATCGAAACCCCGGAGACCGCAGGGATCGCAGAGAGCTGAGGCCGGCAGGACGGCTCTGCGTATCTCGGCGAGCTCTGCGGTTGTTCTTCTGGCGCTAGCGCGCCACGGGCGTTGGTCAGTTCCGCCCCGCCGAGGTGCCGGCCAGACGGCCGAAGACGGCGCCGGCGGTGAGGCCCGTGCCGCCGGGGTAGTTCTCGTAGAAGAGGCCGCCGACCAGCTCGCCGGCGGCGTAGAGGCCGGGGATCGGGGCCAAGTCCACGTCGAGCACCGCGCCGGTGGCGGGGTCGATCCTGAGGCCGCCGAAGGTGAAGGTGATCCCGCAGGTCACCGCATAGGCCTCGAACGGCGGGGTATCGAGGGTGTTGGCCCAGTTGGACTTGGCGACCGCGAGGCCTTCGGTGCGCCGGCCGTCCTTGACGTTGGGGTCGAAGGCGATGTCGGTGCGGACGGCGGCGTTGTAGGCGGTGAGGGTCTCCAGCGCGCGGGCCCCGTCGGTGTCGTCCATCTTCGCGCAGAGGTCCTCCAGCGTGTCGGCGGTCACCTTGGTCACCTGGCGGATGCGGTACTCGTCGCGCAGCAGGTGGCGGACCTTGCCGTCGAAGACCTGCCAGGCGAACTGGCGCGGCTGTTTCAGCACCTCGCGGCCGTACTTCGCATAGGTGTAGTTGCGGAAGTCGGCGCCCTCGTCGAGGAAGCGCTCGCCGCGGGCGTTGATCAGCACGCCCCAGGGGTAGGAGTGCTTCTGGAAGCCGTCGCCCACGGCCAGGTCGCCGAACTCCGGCGCGTTCCGCTCCCACTGCACGGCATGGCAGCCGGACCACTGGCCGTGCGGCATGGCCCCGATCTCGAGCGCCATCCTGAGGCCGTCGCCGGTGTTGAACCGGCTGCCGCGCACCTTCGCCAGGTCCCAGCCGGGGCCGAGGTAGCGGGTGCGCCACTCGGTGTTGGCCTGGAAGCCGCCGGCCGCCAGCACCACCGCGCGGGCCGCAAGGTCGCGGGTGGCGCCGCCCTGCTTGACCCGCACGGCGCGCACGCCGGCGTCGTCGGCCAGCAGCGAGACCGCCCGCGCGCCATAGACCACCTCGATGCCCTCGCGGGCGGCGATGGCGGTCCAGGCGTCCACCAGCCCCGGCCCGCCGCTCCAGGCCTCGACGGTGAGCCCGCCCCAGAACTTGAAGCGCCCGTCGACCTTGAAGGCCTGCCGCCCCCAGATCGGCGCGAACCGCACGCCCTTGTCGCGCATCCACAGCAAGGTCGGCCGGCTGCCGGTCACCAGGCGTTCGCAGAGCTCGGGATCGGTGCGGTACTCGGTGACCCGGCCCATGTCCTCGAAGAACTGGGCCTCGGTATAGGCGCCGAAGTCGGTGACTGCGGCCTCCTCATCGGTGAGGTCCGGCATCAGGGCGCGCAGATCGTCCACGCCATCGTAGACGACGCGCATGGCGCCCGCCGTGAAGCGGGTGTTGCCGCCGGCCTCGGCCTGCGGCGCGCGCTCCAGCATGGTGACCGAGGCGCCCTCGTCGCGCGCCGCGACCGCGGCTGCGAAAGCCGCGTTGCCGGCGCCCACCACGATCACGTCCGCCATGCGCCCTCCCCTCTGAACCCTTCGGGGTCGGGGCGAGCTTAGGGCGGCCGGGGCCGCTCCGCGAGGCGCGAATGCAACGCCGCCCGAGGGCTGCAAAGACTTTGCGGGCTCGCGGCTTGGCCTTGGGAACGCCAGGGTTTCCGCGGTGTTGCCGCCCCATGACGCCCCTGCCGCTGAATCGACGGAAGATCGTCGCCGCGACCGGCGGCCAGCGCCCGCGAAGCCCGGTGCGCGTACTCGCCTCGGTGCTGGGCGGCGTGCTGGCCGGTCTCGCCGCCTACGCCATCGTGCATTGGACGCTGGGCCCGCACCTGCCGCTGGCCCTGAACGTGCTGGTGTTCGGAGGGCTCGCCCTGGTGGCCATCTTCGCCCTGAACAACTTCATCGGGACCGACGGCCGACGCGACCACGACGAGCCGGTGGACTGAGCCGATCCGGCGCTTGCGCGCCAGGGGCCGGATGAGTAGGTTCCGCGCCTCGCTCTGCGGGCCCCTCGATGCGGCCCCGCGCCGGCTCGTGGAGAGGTGGCAGAGTGGTTGAATGCACCGCACTCGAAATGCGGCATACCCGCAAGGGTATCGGGGGTTCGAATCCCCCCCTCTCCGCCATTTCCTATTGATTTTATAAAATAAAAGCCGCATCCGGCCAATCGGCCCCACTTCTGGCCACCTTCGCGCGGCGCCAAGGCCATCAGATCCGCCCGCTAGCACATCGCGCGCGCCCGAGCGTACTGCTGCCGAAACGCGACACGCACCGCTGGATGCATCGGCGCGCTCCGGTTGGGCGTCAGGCCGCGCGATGCGGGCGGCTCAACCTACTCCAATCAAAAATTCGCGGCTTAGGCGAAAACGATTGCAAGGGGATCAGAGCGGCCCAACGCTTCACGCCTCCTCGAGCCTGAGGAGCTTTGGGGAGGGCCGATCATGAAAAAGCACGTTTCGAGGCTCGCGATCATTGCCGCCGTCAGCGCCTGCGCAAGCGCGGCCATGGCGTTTCCCATCGCCTCCCCCGGCACCGAAGGACTGTTGGTGATCGTCACCTCGCCGGGAGACGTCATCGCCACCTACGAAGGTAACTCCGGGTCGTTCAGCGACGACCTCTATCTAGTTAACAACGCTGAGTTTATCTTCAACAATCATGCCTCGGCCGTGGGCTCCACAGTCAACCTCGGCAGCTTCGCCGTCGGCACGGAGCTCCTGTTTCGCCTGCACGTGAACAACACGGGTTTCGACTACTTCACGGGTCCGGCGAGCCGGAACCCAGACCAGCACATTCATGCGCGAGTGCAGGCCAACTATGCCCCCGGCACAACGCTGGTGAGCTTCGAGGACCTCTTCAACGGCCCGTTCGACTACAACGATCTGAGCTTCAGCTTCACCAACACCAGCACCCAGGCCCCCGGCGTGCCCGAGCCTGCGTCCTGGGCCCTGATGATCACCGGCTTTGGTCTGACGGGGGCGGCTGTTCGTCGTCGGCGTCGGAGCGCCGCGCTCCTCGCCTGAGCTTCTTTGGTCCTGAAGGCCGTCGAGCCGGATCGTAGGCTCGATGAGCCGCATCCCCTGAGCGTCCCGAACCGCTCGCCGTCCGCCTGGCGCCGCTCGCCGGTCCGATAGACGCCGATGGCGATGACGGCGTCGAGATCATCGAACCGGCAGAAGCTCCCGCCCCGGAAAAACAGTGTTCGCGATACTTCCAGTTTAAAATCGTCTCTGCGTCCAGCACTCGTTTTTCGCGAGTTGCCCCCAAGGGCGCTTGGGGCCCCGCGGCAGGGCGGGTCCGGGTATTGCCGGATCGCTGGACGGACGTCTCCGAACGAGGCTGCGCGCCGACAGGAGGCGCCCTCATGCAGGCCGTGCAGCAGATCCTTCCGCTCCTGATCGGCGTGAGCCTGGCCGCGCTGGTTATGGCGGTCGGCATGGACTCCAGCCTGGGCGAACTGCTGGCCCTGTTCCGGCAGCCGGTGCGCCTTGCGAAGGCCGTTCTCGCGGTCAATGTGCTCGTGCCGATCGCCGCGATGGTGCTGGTCGAGCTGTTCCCGCTGTCGCCGGTGGCGCGGGGCGGCATCCTGCTGATGGCGGTGTCGCCGGTGCCGCCGCTCGTGCCGGGCAAGCAGCTGAAGGCGGGAGGCTCCAAGACCTACGGCTACGCACTCTATACCGCGCTGGCGCTGATCTCCGTGGTCGTGGTCCCGCTGTCGGTCTCGATCCTCTCGCGGTTCTATGACGTCGAGATCCCCTTAAGCCCGACGGCGGTGGCCCGCACGGTCGCCACGAGCGTGCTCGCGCCGCTCGCCTTCGGCCTCTTGCTGCATCGCATCGCGCCCGGATTCTCCGAACGCCTAAGCCCGATGATCCGCAAGCTCGCCATGCTGCTCGTGCTGGTGGCCCTGGTCCCGATCCTGATCGCGGCCTGGCCTGCGCTGGCTGCGCTGGCCGGCAACGGAACCCTGCTGGCCATGGCGCTGCTGGCGGCGATCGGCCTGGCGGCGGGCCACCTGCTGGGCGGACCGGACCTCTCGGACCGCGGCGCGCTGGCGGTCACGGCGGCCACGCGCCATCCCGGCATCGCGATCATGATCGCCACCGCCGCCGGCGGCGACAAGCGGGTCACCGCGGCGATCCTCGCGGCCGTGCTGGTGGGCCTGGTGGTCGGCATCCCTTACCAGATGTGGCTGAGCCGCCGCCGGGGCGCGGCGCCGGTCGCGCCGAGTGGGGCGGCGCCCGCCTGACACCCAACGCCTAGCGCGGCCAGAGCACCATCTGGGTGCAGCGGAAGACGGCGATGGTCTTGCCGGTGGTGGCGTTGACCGCCTCGGCGTCCCAGACCTGGGTCATCCGGCCGCCGTGCACCAGGCGCGCCTCGCAGGTCACCGTCTCGCCGACCTTGGCGGTGCCCAGGTAGTTGGTCTTGATCTCGATGGTGGTGAAGCCCGAAGCGCCCTCCGGCAGGCTGCACACACAGGCGTAGCCGCAGGCGCTATCGACCAGCGCGATGATTGAGGCGGCGTGCATGAAGCCGTTGGGAGCCATGTGCTTCTGCTCGACGAGGAAGCGGCCGCGGGCCTCGCCGTTGGCCACCACCTCCCAGTCGAGCCCGAGCTCGCCGGGCAGGTGGCCCTTCTGGCGTTCCTGGAAGGTCGCCGCCTGATTGCCGTCCAGCATCCGTGAGTCTCCCGTGTGACGGCGGGCACGTGGGAAGCCGACGCTGCGGAACGCAAGGCCCCGCTTGTGGTCGGTGCGCATGGGTCCCGGACAGCCGCTTCGCGTCTTCCGGGATGACACGCGGGGGATGGCCGGGCTAAGCCGATCCCATTCTTTGAAGAGCATTTCCGGGGAGGACGATGAGCATCAAGGGCAAGGCCTATGTGATGGGCGCGTTCGAGCATCCGCTGCGCGACGCGCCGGACACCTCCACCCCGCAGTTGCACGCCGAGTGCGCGAGGGGCGCGCTGGCGGACGCGGGGCTCAGCCACCTGGACGTCGACGGCTACTTCTGCGCGGGCGACGCGCCCGGCTTCGGCGGCATGTCGATGATCGACTACATGGGCCTGAAGAACGTCCGGCACATGGATTCCACGGAAACCGGCGGAAGCTCCTACATCGTCCACGTGGGCCATGCGGCCGAGGCAATCGCGGCGGGCAAGTGCTCCGTGGCGCTGATCACGCTGGCCGGCCGTCCCCGGAACGGCGGCAACCGGCCAGGGGCGCGGATGTCGGCCGGCGGCGGCGGCGATGCGCTAACCGACGGCGCTCCCGAGGCGGGGTTCGAGAACATCTACGGCGGGTCGACCCACAACACCTACGGCATGTGCGCCATGCGCCACATGTACGAGTACGGCACGACCTCGGAGCAGCTCGCCTGGATAAAGGTCGCCGCCTCGCACCACGCCCAGTGGAACGAGCACGCGTTCCTGAAGAACGTGGTCACCGTCGAGGAGGTGGTGAACTCGCGGATGATCGCCGACCCGCTGCACCTGCTGGACTGCTGCGTGGTGACCGACGGCGGCGGCGCGCTGATCGTCACCTCGCCTGAGGTGGCCAGGAGCCTGAACCGGCCGAAGGTGAAGGTGATCGGCGCGGGCGAGGCGCCGAAGGGCCACATGGGCGGGCTGGACCTCGACCTGACTCATTCTGGGGCCGTGTGGTCCGGGCCACGGGCGTTCGAGGAGGCCGGCGTGACGCCCGCCGACATCAAGTACGCCTCGATCTACGACAGCTTCACGATCACCGTGCTGATGCAGATCGAGGATCTGGGCTTCTGCAAGAAGGGCGAGGGTGGCAGGTTCGTGGCGGACGGCGGCCTGATCTCCGGGGTCGGCAAGCTGCCCTTCAACACCGACGGCGGCGGGCTCTGCAACAACCACCCGACCAACCGCGGCGGCATCACCAAGGTGATCGAGGCGGTGCGCCAGCTGCGCGGCGAGGCGCATCCGAAGGTGCAGGTGAAGAACTGCGACCTGGCTGTCGCCCACGGCACGGGCGGGTCGCTGGGCACCCGCCACGGGGCGGCGACGGTGATCATGGAACGGGAGGGCTAAAGGATGTCCGACGTGCAAGAGAAGCCGGCGCTGATGAGCCGCCCGATCCCGGCCCCGGCGGTCTCCATCGAGACCAAGCCGTTCTGGGACGCCGCGCGCGAGGGGCGCTTCCTGATCGGCCGCTGCAACGACTGCGGCAAGCCCTACTGGTACCCGCGCAAGACCTGCCCCTACTGCCTGTCGGCGGCGACGGAGCTGGTGGAGAGCCCCGGCGAAGGGGTGATCTACACCTACTCGGTGATGCACCGGTCGCAGACCGGCCCCTACGCCATCGGCTACGTGACCCTCGACGATGGTCCGAGCGTGCTGACCAACTTCGTGGACGTGGCGCCGGACGGGCTTTCGATCGGGATGCGGGTGAAGGTCAGGTTCCAGCCCACCGAGGGCGGCCCGCCGGTTCCGGTCTTCGCGCCGGCCTAAGCGGGAGCCACCGACACCACCAGGCTCTCGGTGACGCGGGCGGTGATCTTGTCGCCCACCTTGAGCCGGGCCATGGCCTTCTGCCCGTCCTCGCGGGTGATCTCGATCAGGTGAACCTCGCCGCCCTGCGGATTGACGATCTTGATCGTGTGCTTGGCCATGTCGATGGCCAGCACCGCCCCAGTCACGGTCAGGTAGCTGCCGGCGAGTCCTCCGGCGGGAGACTCCTCGGCGTTCCTGACGGCGATCACGCCGGCGGCGTCGGACGGCAGGGGCTGTCCCGGCGCCGAGAGCGCGATCTCGACCTCCGCCTGGTAGGCGACCTTGACCTTGTCACCGGGCTTGAGGCTGTCGAAGCGCTTGAGTTCAGCCGGCGCCTTGGCCGTCCAGGTCTCGCCGGCGCTGTTGGTCAGGGTCAGGTGGCGGGTGGCCTTGTCGACGGCCTTGACGGTGACCGTGGCGGTGATGCTGTGCGAGCGGCTGACGAGCGGCGGGTCCTTCGCGAACGCCGCCAGTGGCGCGAGCGATACGCTCGCCGCGGCGAGGACGGACAAGGCGGCGACCGCACTCAGGCGGCGCTTGGCGCGACGGTTCATGGATAGCCCCACGGATGATGATGCCCATGCGCAGGACACGACAATCCGCGCGCGCCCGGCATCGGGCGAATCCATGAGGCCGCCGCCGGAGAGCCCCGGAGCGGCGCGGTGGCCTACTCGCCGCCGCCCGGCTTGGCGCCGCCGGCCGCGGCCTGCTTCTCCTCGGCCCGCGCGCCGGCCAGCATGCCGGTGAGCGCGTAATTGCCCTCGTGGCAGGCGTACTCGTAGACCTGCCCCTTGGTCTGGCGCATCTGCACCTCGCCGCTGAACGGGGCGACGTAGGTGTCGGGATCCTCGACGGTGAACTGGTAGGAGATCGAGTCCGGGCCGATGCGGCGGAAGCGCTCGGTTACCTTCTGGTTCGGCGAGCCGCCGCGAAAGCCCTGCTCGGGCCGCATGTTGATGGTCTCGACGACCAGGGTGTCGCCCTCCCAGTGGCCGACGGAATCCCCCATCCAGAGCTTGACGTTGGACGGGCCGTGCTGGGCGTTCAGCCGGATGTGGCGGATGTCGTGGACCATCTCGACGTCGATGGCGACCTCGTCCTTCGACTGCACGATCTGGTAGGTGTTGTTGTACATCAGCGGCAGCATCGGCGGCCCGCCGGAGGAGCCGAACGAGAGCAGGCAGCGCTCGCCCAGGCTGAAGCCTTCCGGGTTGTCGGTGCGGCCGCCGCGGCCGCGTGCAGCGGCGCCTGGACCGCGCGCCGGGCCGGCGCTGGCCACCCGGGCCGGGAACTGGCCGTTGGCCGGCGAGGTGATGATCGAGGCGCGCTTCTCGCCGTTGATGTCGATCAGCCTGGTGCCGGGATCCTTCCAGCCCTGGTTGTAGCCGCAGTTGAAGCCGGAGATGCCATCCGGCCCGCAGTCGGCGTTCTTGAGGTCCTTCACGGTCGCCTCGGGCGGCGTGGGCGCGTCGGCGCGGGCGATCTGCTGCTGGGTCGCCTGTTCAAGCGCGTCGGCCTCGGCCTTGGTGAGCGCGTTGCGCGTGCCGTACTTGGCATCGCGGGTCAGCGGCGTGATCGTCGCCGTCGTCCAGTTGCCCTGCAGGTCGGGCTGACCCCAGCCGTTCTTCGGCGCGTGATAGGCGCCGGATTTCTGGACTTCTGCCCTTTGGGCGAGCGCCGGGGTGGCGGCGAGCGCGATCAGCGAAGCGGCGGCGAGCAGCAGGCGTCCCATAGTTCCCTCGAAGTCCCTTATTGGCCGGCTCTTTGTGGTCGGCGCAGACTACAGGATAGCGGCGGTCGCCGCCATGGGAAGGGACGCCGCGGCGTGTTCGGCCGTGAGGCGGGCGACCAGCCGACGGCCGTCCGCGCGGCTGCGGACCCGAAAGACCGGTCGGCCCTCGTAGGTCCCGTCGGCGAACCAGGCCCCGTAGCGCGTGTGAACCACCGCCCAGGTGTCCCAGGCCCAGCGGATCGGGTGCTCCTTGTCGAGCCACCGGCGGAACAGCTCCTTGTTGCCGGTGCCCGGCCATAGCTCCTGCTTGAAGACCGCGCGGTTGAACGAGCGCCAGATCACCTGGCGCATGACGACGGGACGCGGGGTGTCCATCCAGACGAAGCCGGTCGCCCGGGTCCAATGGGCGTCGCGCGCCTTCGTGTAGTTGCCGTCCATGACCCAGGCCTCGCCGGCCGCCGCCTCGGCGATGCGGCGGAAGAACTCCTGCGGCTCATGGACCGAGATGTCGCGCCAGCCCGGCTGCCAGTTGATGCCGTCCAGCTCGAAATGCGGGATGTCCAGAGCCTTGGACAGCGCCCTGGCCATGGTCGTCTTGCCCGACCCGGAGCAGCCGACGACGACCAGGCGCATGGCTCACGCGTCCTCGCCCTCGCCCGCCTCGGCCATCAGCGCGCCCAGCACCTCGTCGGTGTGCTCGCCGAGGCCCGGCGGATGGCGGCGGATGTTGGCGGGCGATTTCGAGAACTTCACCGGCGGGCGCATCTGGCGGTAGCCGCCCATCTGCGGGTGCTCGTAGGTCTGGAAGAAGTCCACCGCCTTGAGGTGCGGGTCGGAGGGCAGGTCGTCCAGCCGGTTGGTCTTCACCACCGGGATCGACAGCGGCTTCAGCAGGTCCAGCCACTCCTGGGTGCTCTTGGTGCAGGCGACCTGCTCGACCAGCTGGTAGAGCTCGCTGATGTGCTTCATGCGGGTGAAGTAGTCGGCGAAGCGCGGATCCCCGGAGATCGCCTCGCCATAGCCCGCCACCTCGAAGAACTGGTCCCACTGCTTGTCGGTGTAGGGCAGGAGGCCGATGTAGCCGTCCTTGGTCTTGAACGGCTTGCGGTTCGGGTTGACCACCCGGACGTAGCCCCACTGGCCGGTCGGCGGCTGATAGGTCTGGTCGTAGAGGTGCTCGACCAGCAGGAAGCTGGTGACGCATTCCAGCATCGGCACCTCGACGAACTGGCCCTCGCCGGTGCGCGCCTTGTGCAGGAGGGCCGCGGTCACCGCCTGCGAGAGGAAGAGGCCGGAGACCTTGTCGGCGACGAGCGTCGGCAGGATGCGCGGCGTGGGGTTGCCGTCGACCCGCGGCAGGACGTCGGCCAGGCCCGAGGCCGACTGGATCAGGTCGTCATAGGCGGGCTCGCCGGCATAGGGGCCTTCGGAGCCGTAACCGGCGGCATGGACGTAGACGATGTCCGGCTTGATCGCGGCCACGTCCTCGTAGGCCAGGCCCAGTCGCTTCAGGCCGGCGTAGCGCACGGAGGCGGCGAACACGTCGCAGCTCTTGATCAGCCGCTCGAGAGTCTTGCGGGCCTTGGGATCGGTGAGGTCGAGCAGCACCGATCGCTTGTTGCGGTTGATGGTCAGGAAGATCGGCCCCATGCCGCGCGGGCTGCCCTCCGGCGGGTGGCCGGCCCAGCGCATGATGTCGCCGCCGTCGCCGCGCCCGGAGCCGGGGTCCTCCAGCTTGATCACGTCGGCGCCCTGGTCGGCAAGGATTTGGGTGCCGTAGGCGCCGTTGACCACGCTGGTCAGGTCCAGGATGCGGATTCCGGCCAGCGGCCCGGTCGCCTTTTCCGCCAGCGTCTTGACTGCCGTCACGTTACCGCTCCCCTCACCGTTCCCGGTCGTTATGATCACCCGACAGAGAGATAGGCAAGACGGCGGGAGGGCGCATGCAGTTCGAACTGGCCGAAGAGCACCGGATGCTCAAGGACCTCGTGGCGAAGTTCGTGCGCGACGAGCTGATGCCGCTGGAGCCCGGCGTGCTCGCCCGCGAGGCGGAGGGCAAGGGCCTGGGGCTGGCGGCCGAGGATCACGCGCGCCTCGACAAGAAGGCCCATGAGCTCGGCCTATTCGGCCTGGATGCGCCCGAGGACGTCGGCGGCTCGGACCTGCCGATGCTGGCGATGGTCGGGGTCGAGGAGGAGATCGGCCGCTGCGTCACGCCCTACACCCTGCCGCCGGACAGTCCGAACCTGCGGATGCTGATGCAGACCGTCGACGAGCGGCAGCGCGAGGCCTACCTGGCGCCCTACGTGGCCGGGAAGACCGTCTCGGCGATCGGCATCTCCGAGCCGGGCGCGGGCTCCGACCCGGCGGGCATGACCACGCGGGCGGTGCGTGACGGCGACGACTGGGTGATCAACGGCCGGAAGATCTGGATTTCGCGGGCCGACCACGCCGACTTCACGATCCTGATGGCGCTCACCGACACCGAGAAGCGGGCGCGGGGCGGCATCTCGGCCTTCCTGGTCGACAAGGGCACGCCGGGGTTCAACGTGCTGCGGCGGATCCCGATGATCGGCGGCGCCTACACCTACGAGATCGCGCTGGAGGACTGCCGGGTCGAGGGCTGGAAGCTGCTCGGCCAGGAAGGCGCGGGCTTCGCGCCGATGCAGACGAGGCTCGGCACCCGGCGCATCCAGATGGCTGCCTGGTCGGTGGGCATGGCGCAGCGGGCGCTGGATATGGTGGTCGAGTACGCGCCTCAGCGGAAGACCTTCGGGGTGCCGCTTTCCGAGCGCCAGGCGATCCAGTTCTGGGTGGCCGAGGCGGCGACCAAGATCCACGCCACGCGCCTGATGACCTACGACTGCGCCTGGAAGCTGGACCAGGGCCGCGACGTCAGGAACGAGATCAGCATGATCAAGTGGTACGCGACCGAGATGGCCTATGAGACCGTCGACCGGGCCATGCAGGCGTTCGGCGCCATGGGCATGACCAAGGAGCTGCCGCTGGCGCAGATGCAGGCCAAGCTGCGGACGATGCGCATCTATGACGGCCCCACCGAGGTGCATAAGTGGGTGGTGGCCAGGAACCTGTTGGGGACGAGACGCTGATGCAGGGCAAGTTCGGAGACCACATCACGGTGCAGATCGACGGCCATGTGGCGGTCGTGACCCTGGACCGGCCGCCGCACAACCACGTCAGCGTGGAGTTCATGCGCGACCTGGCCGACGCGTTCGACGCCATCGACGGCGAGGTCGAGCTGCGCTGTTCGGTGCTGCAGGCCGAGGGCAAGAACTTCTGCGCCGGCGCGGACCTGGTGAACCGCGAGAGCGCCGGCGGGCTGGGCGCGGTGAACCCGCTCTACGACGAGGCGGTGCGGCTGTTCTCGGTGAAGAAGCCGATTGTGGCGGCGGTGCAGGGCGCGGCGGTCGGCGCGGGGCTGGGCCTGGCGGTGATGGCCGACTTCCGCATCGCCTCGCCGGACGCCAAGTTCGCGGCCAACTTCGTCAAGCTGGGCTTCCACCCCGGGTTCGGCCTGACCCACACCCTGCCCCGGCTGATCGGGCCGACCAAGGCCGAGCTGATGTGCCTGACGGCGCGCCGCGTCAGGGCCGAGGAGGGCCTGCCGTGGGGCCTGGTGGACGAGGTCGTCCCGCTGGAGGAGCTTCGGGCGGCGGCGCTGCGGCTCGCCACCGAGATCGCCGAGAACGCGCCGCTGGCGATCGTCTCGACGCGCAAGACCATGCGCAGCGACCTCGCCGCCGCGGTGCGCGCCCAGACCGACAAGGAAGCCGCCGAGCAGGGCTGGCTGCGCGACACCGAAGACTACAAGGAAGGTGTCCGCTCCGTCGCCGAGCGCCGGGTGGGGAACTTCGTGGGGCGGTAGGGCGCGATGCTCCCCCAAGAAAGGGGGAGCTGTCAGCGAAGCTGACTGAGGGGGTCC
>JBJMQX010000062.1:0-42071 GCA_045802455.1 Phenylobacterium sp.
CGCGTCATATTCGGTCTGCAGCCACTTGAGGATGATCGAGGTGTCGAGCCCGCCGGAGTAGGCGAGCACGACCTTCTTGACGGGCTTGTCGGCCATGGCGGCGGGAGGTCCTGACGGTAGGGGGAAATCAAAAGTCCGCGCCTTTAAGGGCGAACGGCCGGAATGTTCAAGGCTTGCCGGACTCTTCAGGGCTTCAGCGTGTCGCGCAGGCCCCGCAGGTGGGTGAGCGCCAGGAGCGAGGCGGTGATCGCGCGCACCCCGAACAGGATCAGGCTGATTTCCTCGCTCACGAGGCGGGCCTGCAGCGCCGGCCAGAGGCTGACCGCGAAGCTTGCCACCGGCAGCGCCCAGAGCCCCACCAGGCGAGGCGCGGTCCCGCCCATGTAGCGCACCTGCCCTTGGCCCCTGGTGCGAAGCGCCGCGTTTCGCGAGGCGGCGAACATGATGGTCAGGGCCACGATCCAGAGCGCGTCGCCAGCGTAGGCGAACACGGTCGTCCAGCTGGTCCGGGCCCAGGTGTCGGCGAGTGAATCCACCGGCCTAGACCGTCACCTGCGTCCCGAGCTCCACGACCCGGCCGGGCGGGATCTTGTAGAAGTCGGTCGGGTTGGCGGCGTTCTTCATCAGGAAGATGAACAGCTTGTCCTGCCAGAGCGGCATGCCGGACTGGGCCGACGGCACCACCGAGCGCCGTCCCAGGAAGAAGCTGGTCGCCATGATGTCGAACTTCAGCCCCTGCTTGCGACAGAGCGCCAGCGCCTTCGGCAGGTTCGGGCTCTCCATGAATCCGTAGGTGATGATCACCTTCTTGAAGTCGTCGTTCAGCGGCTCGATGCGCACCCGCTGGTCGTCGGAGACCCTCGGCGTCTCGGCCACCTCGACGGTCAGGATGATGTTCTTCTCGTGCAGCACCTTGTTGTGCTTGAGGTTGTGCATCAGCGCCACTGGGGCGATCGAGGCGTCGGAGGTCAGGAAGATCGCCGTCCCGGGCGCGCGGTGCGGCGGCCGCGCCTTCAGGATCTCGGAAAGCTCCAGCAGGGGAACGCTGTCGCGGCGCGTCTTGTCGGTGAGGATCTGCGCCCCGCGCGTCCAGGTCCACATGATCAGCACCAGGGCGCCGCCCAGCGTCAGCGGCAGCCAGGCGCCGTTCAGGAACTTGAGCAGGTTCGAGGAGATGAAGGTCAGGTCCAGGAGACCGAACCCGCCCGAGGCCAGGGCCGCCACCCAGATCGGCTTCTTCCACATCCAGCGGACGATCACGAAGAACAGCAGGGTGTCGACGAACATCGCCCCGGTCACCGCGATCCCGTAGGCGGACGCCAGGTTCGACGAGGTGCGGAACATCACCAGCAGGACGACCACGCCGATCATCAGCATGTTGTTGACGTAGGGCACGAAGATCTGCCCGGCCTGGGTCTCCGAGGTCCGCTTGATGTCGATGCGCGGGAAGAGGCCCAGCTGCACCGCCTGCTGGGTCATCGAGAAGGCTCCGGTGATCACCGCCTGGCTGGCGATGATGCTGGCCGCCAGCACGAGCAGCAGCACCGGCCAGTAGATCACCTCGGGCACCATGCGGAAGAAGGGATCCACCCGGTCGGCGGGATGGCGCAGCACCATGGCGCCCTGGCCAAGATAGTTGAGCAGCAGGGCCGGCAGCACCAGGAACAGCCAGGCGGCGCGGATGGGGTTGCGCCCGAAGTGGCCCATGTCGGCGTAGAGCGCCTCGGCCCCCGTCACCGCCAGGAACACCGAGCCCAGGATGACGAAGCCTAGGAAGCCGTTGTCGAGCAGGAAGACCACGCCGTAGTGCGGCGACAGCGCCCGGAAGATGGAGAGGTCTTCCTTGATGTGGAACAGGCCGAGCCCCGCCAGCACCAGGAACCACAGAAGGGTGATCGGACCGAAGAACTTGGCCACGCTGGCCGTGCCCCTGGACTGCACCAGGAACAGGGTGACCAGGATGCCGATGGAGAACGGCAGCACCATGCTGGCGATGCCGTGCGGCGCGCCGGGCGCATCGCGGACGCCCTCGACCGCCGCCAGGACCGAGACCGCCGGGGTGATGATGCCGTCGCCGTAGAACAGCGCGGCGCCGATCATGCCTAGGAGGAAGATCAGGCCCGAGCGGCCGGGGCTGATCCGCTGGGCCAGCGCCATCAGCGCCAGCGTCCCGCCTTCGCCCTTGTTGTCCGCCCGCATCAGGAAGACGACATACTTGACGGTGACGATCAGGATCAGCGCCCAGGTGACCAGGCTGACCACGCCCAGCACGGCGGTTTCGACCCCCACGCTGCCGCGGCTGTGCGCCAGGGCCTCGCGCATCGCGTAGAGCGGGCTGGTGCCGATGTCGCCGAAGACCACGCCCATGGACCCCAACGCCAGGGCCCAGAAGCTCTCGGACTGCGGGGAGTGATGCGACTCCTCGGACGTCACGACGACGCCCCCGGCCGAATCAGCCATCCAATATCTCCGGGAACCCAGATCCCGTCCCGATTGGCGGCCCGATGCCGTCTCGCGGCGGGCGCGATACACCCATTCCAGACCCCGTTCAATGCGCCACCGTTACGGGTTGGCCGCAATGGCGCCGCTTTTCCTTGAATGCCCGGCGCCGCAGCCTAGTTTCGCCTGGCGTGGGACGGAGGCGGGAATGGATCGCAGACTGGCGCTGGTGACCGGCGCGTCGGCCGGGATCGGGGCCGCCTTCGCCCGCATTCTGGCCAGCCACGGCTACGACGTCGCGCTCACCGCCCGCCGCGCCGACCGGCTGGATACGCTGGCCGAGGAGCTCACCCTGCGGTTCGGGATCGAGACCCTCACCGTCACCGCCGACCTCGCCGACGTCGAGGCGCCCGGCCAGATCCTGGACCACCTGACCGCCCACGGCCGGACCGTCGACGCCCTGGTCAACAACGCCGGCTACGGCCTGCCGGGCGCGTTCGCCGACACCCGCTGGGAGGACCAGCGCGCGGTGCTGCAGGTGATGGTGACCGCCCCGGCCGAGCTCGTGCATCGGGTGCTGCCGGGCATGGCGCACCGCGGCTTCGGGCGCATCGTCAACGTCGCGTCCCTGGCGGGGCTGGTCCCCGGCGCGGCCGGCCATACGCTCTATGGCGCGGTGAAGGCCTTCCAGGTGCGCTTCTCCCAGAGCCTGCACCTGGAGAACCAGACCCGCGGTATGCACGTCAGCGCGCTTTGCCCCGGCTTCACCTATTCCGAGTTCCACGACGTCGCCGGGACGCGGGCGCAGATCACCCAGTCCACACCGCCGTGGCTCTGGCTGGGCGCGGACGAAGTCGCCGCCGCCGGGTACGAAGCCGTCGAGGCCAACCGCCCGATCTGCGTGCCGGGCGCGCCGAACAAGGCCATCGCCGCCATCGCCAAGATGATCCCCGACGAATGGGCCCTGGCCCTGATGGCCTCGCAGAGTTCGCGGTTCAGGAAGGTATAGCGGGATCGCACCCCACGCGCTGTCATCCCGGAAGCCGCGCCAGCGGCTGTCCGGATGACACCGGGATCACTTCGCGTACGGTGCGGCCGCCTCGGGGCGGATGATCCCCGTCGTCGAGTCCGCGATCCCCGCCAGCAGGAACTGCACGGCCATCGCACAGAGGATCAGGCCGAGCACCCGCACGATGACCGAGAGCCCGATCCTGCCGAGCAGCCGGCTGAGCAGGGGCGTGGCCAGGAAGGAGAGCAGGGTCGCCACCGAGACCGCCAGGATCGCACCGATGCCCAGGGCCGTGCCCGGCAGCCCATACTGCTTCGCCTGGCTGGCGTAGATGATCACCGTCGAGATCGCGCCCGGGCCGATCAGCAGCGGCATGGCGAACGGCACGATCATCTGCTCCACGCGTCGGCGGACATAGGTCCGCTCGTCGCTGGGCGAGGCTTCCGCAGCCGCCGCGAAGCTGGACGTGAAGTCGTCGCCGACCATCTTCAGGCCCAGGATGAACAGGATCACCCCGCCGGCGATGCGGAAGGCGGGGAGCGAGATGCCGAAGAAGGCCAGCAGCGCCAGCCCGGAGAAATAGAAGAAGGTCAGGAATCCCGCCACGAACAGCGAGATCACCAGCGCGATCTGCGCCCGGTCGCGGCTTGTCGCGCCGACCGTGGAGGCCGCGAACACCGGCACGTTGCCGATCGGATCGAGCAGGGCGAACAGGGCGACGAAGAAGTTGACCGCGAAGTCCCAATGGATCATTCGAGGGTCTTAGCCCAATTCGCTGCGCCCGCCGAACACCCGGCCTGCGCGACCGCCTGCCCGGAGCCCTGACCATGGCCGCCGCCGCCCTCGCCGACGCGCCCACGCGGGCCGATCCGCGCCTGATCGTGGCGCTCGACTTTCCCGCCGCAGACCAAGCCCGCACGGCCGTGGCCGGCCTGGGCGAGGCGGTGAGCTTCTACAAGGTGGGCCTGGAGCTGTTCGCTACGGGCGAGGGCATGACCGTCGCGCGTGAGCTGAAGGCCGCGGGCAAGCAGGTGTTCCTGGACTGGAAGCTGCACGACATCCCGACCACGGTGCAGCGCGCCGCCTCCGTGCTGGCGGGCTCCGGCTGTGATTTCCTGACGGTGCATGGCGAGCCGCAGGTGATGGCCGCCGCCGTGCGCGGCCGCGGCGGCTCGGGCCTGAAGATCCTGGCCGTGACGGTGCTCACCAGCCTCGCAGACGCCGACTTGGCGGAGATGGGCTATGTCGAAAAGGCCCGCGCCCTCGTCGAGCGTCGCATCCACCAGGCGATCGCCGCCGGTTGCGACGGGGTCATCGCGAGTCCGCATGAGGCGGCTCTGGCGCGCTCGCTGGGCGGCCGCGATTTTCTGGTGGTGACGCCGGGCGTGCGGCCGGACTGGTCGGCGAAGAACGACCAAGCCCGTTCGGCAACCCCGCTCGAGGCGCTCCAGGCCGGTGCCTCGCACATCGTCTGCGGCCGCCCGGTCACCGCCGCCAACGATCCCCAGGCCGCCGCGCTGCGGATCGCCGGAGAGATGGCCCAGGCGGGCTAGAAGTCGACGGCGATCCCCTTGCGCTCCCAGTCGCCGAAGCGGGTGGGTTCTAGGCCTTTGGGACCGCCTTGCTCCGGCTGCGCTTCGGAGATCTCGGCGGCGGCGCGCCGAGTCTCGGCCTCCTCCAGCGCGCGGCGGGCTTCGGGGGTCAGGGGCTTGCCGGGCGCGGCGTTGGGCGGGGTGTTGTCCATGAGGGCTATCTAGGCGCGGCGGCCCGCCCGGCCAAATGTTGCGGTCGGCGTCGAACGCTGGTTTCCTGCGGCCACATCGCAACTCGGGGGAGTTTTCAGATGGCTCGCTTACCTTTGGCGTTCTTCACCGCGGCAGCGCTCTGCGCGCTGGGCGGCATGGTCTGGGGCGTGATCATGGCCGCATCCAATGACCACACCATGATGCCCGCGCACGCCCACCTGAACCTGCTCGGCTGGGCGACGCTGGCGCTGATGGGCGGCTTCTACGCGCTCACCGGCGCGGGCGGGCGGCTGGGCTGGATCAACTTCTGGTTCTCGTTCGTCGGCGTGCTGATCGCGGTTCCCGGCGTCGCCATGATCATGGCGGGCAAGGCGGCGGGCGAGATGCCCGCGACGGTGGGCTCCGTCCTGGCGATCATCGGCATGCTCGCTTTCCTGCTGTCGATCCTCGGCCGGTGGCGGGCGGCGCCGGCGGCCTGACGCTCGCCCCAGGTCGATCCCGCCCTTGCGCCGGCGCGCCTGAACGGGCACGCCGCGCCGCGTGACTGACGCCGCACCTTCCGACGCCGCCGGGCTGCCCGCCCGGGCGGCCGCGCTCGATCTCCTGACCGCAGCGCTGAGCGGCCGCGCCGGGCTGGACGAAGGCCTGAGCCATCCCGCGCTCTCGGCGCTCGCGCCACGCGACCGCGCCTTCGCCCGCGCCCTGGTGATGGCGACCCTGCGCCACCTCGGCCCCATGGACGCCGCCCTGCAGGCCAGGCTCAAGAAGCCGCCGCCCGATCCGGTGGTGCAGATCCTCAGGCTGGGCGTCGCCCAGGCCTTCCTCCTGCAGACGCCCGCCCACGCCGCGGTCGGCACGTCCGTGGACCTGACCGCCCGCACGAAGGGCGCGCTGGCGTTCAAGGGCCTGGTCAACGCGGTCCTTCGGGGCCTCCTGCGCGAGCCGCCCCAGCTCGCCGAGCCCGACCTGCTTGCGCCCTCGTGGCTCTACGCCCGCTGGCGCGCCGCCTATGGCCCGGACGAGGCGCGGAAGATCGCCGCCATCATCGCCGAGGAGCCGGCGACGGACCTGTCGCTGAAGGACCCGACCGCAGCGCCGGCGCTCGCCGCCGAACTGGAGGCCGAGGTCCTGCCCGGCGGAACCCTGCGCACCGCGCGGCGCGGCGACCTCTCGACCTGGCCGGGGTTCGCCGAGGGCCAGTGGTGGGTGCAGGACGCCTCGGCGGCCATCCCCGCGCGGCTGCTCGGTGTGACGCCCGGCGAAACCGCGCTCGACCTCTGCGCCGCCCCCGGCGGCAAGACGCTGCAGCTGGCGGCCATGGGCGGCGCGGTCACCGCCCTCGACCGCTCCGCGCCGCGCCTGAAGCGGGTGGCGGAGAACCTCGCCCGTACGGGCCTCGCTGCCGAGATCGTCACGGCCGACGCCGCGGCGTGGGCCGACAGGCGCAGCTTCGACGCCGTGCTGCTGGACGCGCCATGCTCCGCCACCGGCACGTTCCGCCGCCACCCCGACGTGCTCTGGGCCGCCAAGCCCGGTGATATCGCCAGCCTCGCCGCGGTCCAGGTCCGGCTGCTGGACTCCGCCGCGCGCCGCGTGAAGCCCGGCGGCCGGCTGGTCTATTGCGTCTGCTCGCTGGAGCCGGAGGAAGGCGAGGCCCAGGTGGCCGCTTTCCTGGCCCGCACGCCGGGCGTCACGCTCGATCCGATCGCGGAAGGGGAGGGCGGCGCGCCCGCGCCAAGCCTGCGGCCCGACGGGACGCTGCGCATCCTGCCGCATCACCACCCGGGCGGGACCGACGGCTTCTACGTCGCGCGGTTCCGCGCCGCCTAGAGCCTCCTCTCCCCCGCGAAGCGAGAGGGAGAGGGTAGGGCGAGGGTAGGGAGAGGGCCCTTCGCGGCGCGCCCGGATCAGGGTATGCGCTGGGCGCATGGCTAGCCCCCTCGTCATCGCGCCCTCGATCCTGGCGGCCGATTTCGCGCGGCTGGGGGAGGAGGCCCGAGCGGTCGAGGCGGCCGGCGCCGACTGGCTGCACGTCGACGTCATGGACGGCCACTTTGTCCCCAACATCACCATCGGGCCGGACGTGGTGAAGGCGCTGCGGCCGCTGGTGAAGATCCCGCTCGACGTCCACCTGATGATCTCGCCGGCCGATCCCTTCCTGGAGGCGTTCCGCGCCGCCGGGGCCGACCTGATCAGCGTCCATCCGGAAGCCGGCCCGCACCTCAACCGCACCCTGAAGCGCATCCGCGAGCTCGGCGCCAAGGCCGGCGTGGTGTTCAACCCCTCGACCGATCCCTCGGTCATCCAGTGGATGATGGAGGACGTCGACCTGATCCTGGTGATGTCGATCAACCCGGGCTTCGGCGGCCAGAGCTTCATGCCCTCGCAGCTCAAGAAGATTGAAGCCCTGCGCGCGATGATCGACGCCACCGGCCGCGACATCCCGCTCGAGGTCGACGGCGGGGTGACGCCGCAGACGGCGCGGGACTGCGTCTCTGCGGGGGCCACGGCGCTGGTCGCGGGGACAGCGGTGTTCAAGGGCGGACCCTCCGCCTACGCCGCCAACATCGCCGCGTTGCGCGGGGCCTAGGAGGCCGCGATGGCGCCCGGGTCGGCCCTCGACCGCATTCCGGGCGGCTACCAGGCGTTCGCGGTGGTCGCGGCGATCCGGCGGCGGGCGGGACTGGAGTGGCGAGCCTCCCCCCTTAACCACTGGCGGCTCGCCTCGCCCGCGCCCGAAGGCCTGGCTGCGACGCCCAAGGATTTCCGCCTCGCCCAGCGTGAGAACGGCGCCCGCATCCTAGCTGGCGGCTTCCAGTTCAACGGCGAGACTCTGGCGTCCGGCCCGCGCGGCGATCCCTGGGACCGGCCGGCCCCCAGCCGGCGCTTCGCCGAGGCGCTGCACGGGTTCGGTTGGCTGAAGGACCTGACGCTGCTGGATGAGCCCGGCGCATGGGAGGGCCTGCGCCTGACGCTGGCCTGGCGGCGGCTGTTCGGCCGCTGGAACGCGTTCGCCTGGACGCCGGAGGTGCTGGAGCGGCGGGTCTTCAACCTCGCCTGCCACGCCCGCGCCGTCTGCGGGCCGGCCTCCGAGGCGGAGGCGGAGGAGATCGCCGGCGACTTGGCGCGTCAGGCGCGGTTCCTGATCGAGCTCGACGAGGGCCCGGCGCGGGCGTCCGAGCGCGCAGCGGTGGCGGCCGTCGCGGGCGCGGCGCTCGCCGGGCCGGCCGGGGAGGGGCTGCTGGAGCGGGCGATGGGCGGGCTGCGGCGCGCCCTGCCGCACACGGTGAGGCCCGACGGCGCCCATGCGAGCCGCAGCCCGCAGGCGGCGCTGGAGCTCTATTTCGACCTGCTGACCTTGGAGGATGCGCTGGCGCAGCTGTGCGCGCCGGTTCCGGACGAGATGGTGCGGGCGCTGGAGGGGCTGGCCGGCGCGGTGCGGGCCTTCACCCTGGCCGACGGGCGGCTGGCGAGCTTCCAGGGCGGCGACAGCCTCAGCGCACCTTATGTCGCGGCCGCGCGCGCGGCGGACCGGGCCGCGGTCGCGCCCGCGGTCATCGGCGGCTATTCGCGCCTGGAGACCCGTAGCCTGCAGGTGATGGTCGACGGCGCGACCCCCGCGGCCGGCGCGTGGAGCGTGGCGGCCTGCGCCCAGCCGTTGGCCCTGGAGCTGCTGGCGGGCGGGCGCCGCATCATCGTCAATTCCGGCTGGTCGCCGGCGATGCACGCACCCCAGGCGCTGCGCCTGGTGGACGCGGCCTCGACCCTGGCGCTGGCGGAGGACGCCTGCGGCGAGCCGCTTTCCGGCTTCGCGGCCGACTGGCTCGGGCCACGCCTGCGCGACCTGCCCCAGGCGCGTGAGGTGCGCCGGCACGAGGCCGAGGGCGCGGTCTGGCTGCAGCTGGAGCACGACGGTTGGCTGCGCGGTCACGGCCTGCGCCATGAGCGCAGGCTCTACCTCGACCGGGAAGCCGATGAGCTGCGCGGCGAGGACCGGCTGACCCCGGCCGCCCGGCGCACCGATGAGGAGGGCCGCCGGTTCGCGCCCTTCGTGGTCCGCTTCCACCTGGCGCCGCAGGTCAGCGCGCTCATCGCCCGCGACCGCAAGAGCGTGCTGCTGAAAGCCGAGGGCGAGGAGACCGGCTGGTGGCTCAGGAACGACGCGCTGGAGGTGAGCCTCGAACCATCGGTCACCTACCAGGACGGACTGGCCCGGCACGGCGAGCAGATCGTGCTGCGCGGCCAGGCGCGGCTGGACGCCGGAGCGCGGGTCCGCTGGAAGCTCTCTGCGGCGCACAGCCTCAGTGAGCCGGCCCGCGTTGACGCCGCCGAGGTCGCGGCCTAAGTCCCGCCCATTCCGCGTGACTGGCGACTGGAGGTGGGCGACCACCGGGGAGCGCGGAGCCATACGACCGCCGCGCGCCTGGGCATTTCACTCTCTGACCGGAGGAGAATGCCGTGCCCGCCGCTCCTGATTTCCCGCAAGCCCCCGACCGCGCGCCGATCAGGCGCGCGCTGATCAGCGTCTCCGACAAGACCGGCCTCGCGGAAGCCGCCACGGCGCTGGCCGCGCTGGGCGTCGAGCTGGTCTCGACCGGCGGCACGCGCAAGGCGATCGCCGACGCCGGCCTGCCGGTGAAGGACATCTCCGAGCTGACCGGCTTCCCCGAGATGATGGACGGCCGCGTGAAGACCCTGCACCCGGTGGTGCACGGCGGCCTCCTGGGCGTGCGTGACGCGCCGGAGCATGCCCAGGCGATGGCCGAGCACGGCATCGGCGGCATCGACCTCGTCTACGTGAACCTCTACCCGTTCGAGCAGACGGTGGCGGGCGGCGCCGACTTCGCCACGGCGGTCGAAAACATCGACATCGGCGGCCCGGCGATGATCCGCTCCGCCGCCAAGAACCACGGCTACGTCTGCGTCTGCACCGAGATCGCCGACGTGCAGGAGGTCCTGGCCGAGCTGCAGGCGACGGGGACGACGGGCCTCGACCTGCGCAAGCGCCTCGCGGCGCGGGCCTATGCGCGCACGGCGTCCTACGATGCGGCGATCTCGACCTGGTTCGCGCAGGCGCTGGATGAGGACTGGCCGCGCCGCAAGGCCATAGCCGGCGAGCTGGTCCAGACCATGCGCTATGGCGAGAACCCGCACCAGGCGGCCGCCTTCTACCGCTTCGCCAACCCGCGCGTCGGCGTGGCCACGGCCCGGCAGCTGCAGGGCAAGGAACTTTCCTACAACAACATCAACGACACCGACGCAGCCTTCGAGTTGATCGCCGAGTTCGATCCGGCGGCCGGCCCCGCCTGCGCGATCATCAAGCACGCCAACCCCTGCGGCCTGGCCACGGGCGAGACTGTGCTGGAGGCCTACGAGCGCGCCCTGGCTTGCGATCCGGTGAGCGCGTTCGGCGGCATCATCGCCCTGAACCAGGCGCTGGACGCCGCGACGGCCACCAAGATCCTCGACCTCCTCACCGAGGTGGTGATCGCGCCTGCGATCGACGCCGACGCCGCTGCCCTGTTCGCGAAGAAGAGGAACGTCCGCCTGCTGGTGACGGGCGGCCTGCCCGATCCGCTGGCGCCGGGCCTCACCTTCAAGTCTGTCGCCGGCGGCTTCCTGGTGCAGGGCCGCGACAACGCCCGGCTGGCCCCGGCCGACCTCAAGGTGGTGACCAAGCGCGCCCCGACCGGGGCCGAGGTGCGCGACATGCTGTTCGCCTTCACCGTCGCCAAGCACGTCAAGTCCAACGCCATCGTCTACGCCAGGGACGGCCAGACCCTGGGCGTCGGCGCGGGCCAGATGAACCGCAAGGACTCGGCCCGGATCGCCGCCCTGCGCGCCGCCGACTTCGGCCTGGACCTGAAGGGGTCAGCCTGCGCGTCGGAAGCCTTCTTCCCGTTCGCCGACGGCCTGCTCCAGGCGGCCGACGCCGGCTGCACCGCGGTGATCCAGCCGGGCGGCTCGGTGCGCGACGCCGAGGTCATCGCCGCCGCCGACGAGCGCGGCCTTGCGATGGTGTTCACCGGCGTTCGGGTGTTCCGGCACTGACCGGGCGCTAGCGCTTCCGCACCGCCTCGGCGAGCTCCCGCAGCGCGGCGTTGGCGATGGTGAGCTTGGCGAAGGTCCAGCCGCCGCTCGCCGCCTCGATTTCCTCGATGGTGCGCCGCGCGACGTCGGCCTTCTCACGGCGCAGCGCGGACCAGGAGGCGGTGGTGTCGCGCGCGGCCTCGGCGTTGGCGCCGGCCTGGGCGGAGCCCGCGAACGCCATCAGTCCGCGGGTGAGCTCGGTCTGCTGGGAAAGCAGGTCCTCGATCAGCCGCCGCAGCGCCGTGCGCTCGAACGAGTCGCCGACCGAATAGCCGCCGGCGGCCTGCCGCACCCGGTCGAAGCCGAACGCCTCGCCCGCCGCATGGTAGAGCCGCGCCACGTTCGGCAGCGGCCAGCTTGACGCCTCGGCCAGGTCGACGAGGTCGGCGGCGGTCGTGAGCGGCTGCAGGGCGGCGACCTCGCGGGCCAGCGCCTCCGGTGCGCCGGCGTCGGTCAGCTGGCGCACGCGCGCCTCGACCTGCGCCTGCTCCACCGGCGACAGGATGCCGGGAGTCAGCTTGTGCAGGCTGGCGAGGCCGGGGCCGTAGCGCTTCACCAGCCGGGCCACGTCCAGCCTGTCCCGCGCCGCGCGCCGGGCGAGCCAGAAGGTGGCGCCGCGCAGGCTGGAGGCGAGCCGCCGGAACAGCGCCATCTGGCCGGCCGCCGGCGCCTTGCCGTCCAGCGCGGCGACGGCGTCCCAGATGGGGTCGAGGCCGAGCACGGCCTTGGCCGCCTCGTAGCCCGCCGTGAACGCCTGGGCGTCGGCGCCGGCGGCCGGCATCAGCCGGGCGGGGAAGCTCGGGCCGCAGCGGTTGATGATGTCGTTGGCCGCAACGGTGGCGATGATGTCGCGCCGCAGCCGGTGGCGGCGCATCGGCTCGGCCCACTTGCGCATCGCCTTGGGGAAATAGCCCTGCAGCAGACCCTCGAACCAGGGATCGTCCGGCGCGTGGCTGGCGACGATCTCGCGCTTGAGCTCCAGCTTGCCGTAGGCCAGCAGCACCGCCAGCTCCGGCCGGGTCAGCCCCTGCTTCGCCGCTATGCGGTCGGCGATCTCGGCGCGATCCGGCAGGCCTTCGACGGTGCGGTCGAGCCTTCCCTTGGCCTCCAGCTCGGCCATGAACAGGGCGTGCGGCTCCAGCTCGCCGGCCGAGTCCATCTCCATCAGCGAGAGCGCCAGCGTCTGGTCGTAGTTGTGCGCCAGCACGTGCTCGGCGACGTCGTCGGTCATCGAACGCATCAGGGTGTCGCGCCGCCGGCGGGTGAGCTCGCCGGTCCGCTCCAGCATGCCGGTGAGGATCTTGATGTTCACCTCGTGGTCGGAGGTGTCGACGCCGGCCGAGTTGTCGATGGCGTCGGTGTCCACGCGGCCGCCCCGCTGCGCGAACTCGATGCGGCCCCCCTGGGTGAGGCCGAGGTTCGCGCCTTCGCCGACCACCTTCACGCGCAGCTCGTCGCCGTTGATCCGCACCGCGTCGTTGGCCTTGTCGCCGACCTCGGCGTGGGCCTCGTGGCGCGCCTTCACATAGGTGCCGATGCCGCCCAGGTAGAGCAGCTCCGCCTGCGCCTTGAGGATGGCGTTGATCAGCTCGGCGGGCGCCAAGGCGTCAGCGGTGACGCCCAGCATCGCCTTCGCCTGCGGGCTGACCGGGATCGACTTCAGGCTGCGCGAGAAGACGCCGCCGCCCTTCGAGATCGCCTTCTTGTCGTAGTCCTGCCAGGACGACCGCGGCAGCTCGAACATCCGCTTGCGCTCGGTCCAGCTCTTCGCCGGGTCCGGATCGGGATCGAGGAAGATGTCGCGGTGGTCGAACGCGGCGAGCAGGCGGATCTGCTTGGAGAGCAGCATGCCGTTGCCGAACACGTCGCCCGACATGTCGCCGCAGCCCACGACCGTGAAGGTCTCGGCCTGGATGTCCTTGCCCAGTTCCCGGAAGTGGCGCTTCACCGCTTCCCATGCGCCGCGCGCGGTGATGCCCATCGCCTTGTGGTCGTAGCCGGCCGAGCCGCCGGACGCGAAGGCGTCGCCCAGCCAGAACCCGTAGTCCTCGGCCACCCCGTTGGCGATGTCGGAGAAGGTGGCCGTGCCCTTGTCGGCCGCCACCACCAGGTAGGGGTCGTCGCCGTCGTGGACGACCACGTCGCTCGGCGGGATCACCTTGCCGTTGGGCGCCAGGTTGTCCGTGATGTCGAGCAGGCCCGAGAGGAAGGTCTTGTAGGCGGAAATCCCCTCGGCGCGGACCGCGTCCGGAGAGCCGCCCTTCGGCAGTAGCTTCGGATAGAACCCCCCCTTGGAGCCCACCGGCACGATCACTGCGTTCTTGACCTGCTGGGCCTTCACCAGCCCCAGAACCTCGGTGCGGAAGTCGTCGCGCCGGTCGCTCCAGCGCAGGCCGCCGCGGGCCACGGGGCCGAAGCGCAGGTGCACGCCCTCGACGTTGACGCCCCAGACGAAGATCTCCCGGAACGGCTTGGGCGCCGGCAGGTCGGCGAGCTCGCCGCTCGCCACCTTGAAGGAAATGTACGGCTTGGGGCCGCCGTCCTCGCCGGGCTGGTAGAAGTTGGTCCGCTGGATCGCGCCGACCAGCAGCGCCAGGCGGCGCAGCACGCGGTCCTCGTCGAGGCTCTCCACCGCTTGCAGCGCCTCGACGACGCGGGCCATCACCTTGGCGGCGGTCGCCTTGCGGGTCTCCAGCGATGCGCGCGTCGACGGATCGAACTTCACGCGGAACAGCTCGAGGATCAGCTTGGCGACCTCCGGATGGGCCGAGAGCGCCTCCTCCTGCACCCGCTGCGAGGGATCTAGGCCCGACTGCTGGCGATGGCGGGCGAGCGCGCGCACCAGGGCCGCGTCGCGCCAGGGGATCGCGAGCTCCATGACCAGGCGGTTGAAGCCGTCGTTCTCGGTGCGGCCTTCCCAGACGGCGACCACCGCGTCCTCGAAAGCCTCCTTCAGGGCGGCGAACACCAGGTTCGCGCCGCGCGGGTCCTCGATCTCGAAGTCGTGCACCCAGATGGCCGGCTCGAAGGCGCGTACGACCGGGAAGCCGGCTTCGGCGAGCGCCTTCAGGCCCATGTTCTCCAGGATCGGCAGCACGTCGGAGAGCGGCGCCGGCGCGCCGCGCCGATAGAACTTGAAGCGGAACTGCAGCGCATTGTCGGTGGGCGCGCGATAGGCGCGGACCGCCACATCCTGGCCGCCAGCCCCTTGCGGGCCCATGGCCTCGATGACCGCCAGGTCGGCCAGGGCCTCGGCGGGCGAGAAGCGGTCGCGGTAGCCGGCCGGGAACGCCTCGCCATAGCGGGCGAGCGTCGCCGACACCTGCTCGGGCTCGCGGCCGGAGGCGCGCACCGCGTCCTCGAAGCGGTCCTCCCACGTGCGCGCGGCCTCGGTGACCTGGGCCTCCAGCCCCTTCAGGTCCGGCCAGTCATGCTCGCGGGGCGAGAAGCCGATGATGTAGTGCACGCGCGCCAGCGGCGCGTCGGAGAAGCTGGGATAGGAGGCTGAGACGCGGCCGCGGTAGGCCCGCGCCAGGATCTGCCCCGCTCGGGCGGCAAGGTCTGAATTGTAGTGGTCGCGCGGCAGGAACAGCAGCACCGAGGCGAAGCGCTCGAACGGGTCGCGCCGCTCGAACAGCTTCACGCGGGGCCGATCGTAGAGGTGCAGGATGCCCAGCGCCTGCTCCAACAGCTCGTCCTCGGTCATCTGGAAGAGCTCGTCGCGCGGATGGTTCTCGACGATGTTCCGCAGGCGCTTCTCGTTGTGGCTGCCCGGTGCGGCGCCGGCGTTGGCCAGCGCGTGGGCGACCTTCTCGCGGATCAGCGGCACGGCCGAAGCCGGTTCGTCATAGGCCTCGGCGGTGAACAGGCCCACGAAGCGTACCTCGCCGATCGGCCGGCCGTCGGCGTCGTAGCGCTTGATGCCGACGTAATCCATGTAGCCGCGCCGGTGGACCCGGCTCTTGACGTTCGACTTGGCGACGGTCAGCGCCGGGTCGCTGAGCAGCCGGTGCTTGACGTCGGCCAGCAGAATCGCCGGCTCGTTGGCCCGGCGCAGCACGTGGCGGGCCGGATCGCGCAGCACGCCCAGACCGTCTTTCGCCTGGTAGAGCGGCTCCTCGGGCGCGTAGTCGCCGTCCGGCAGCCGCGGGTACTCGTAGACGCGCCCGCCCAGGAACACGAACTGCTCGGCCTGCAGCCAGCTCAGGAAGGCGATCTCCTCCGGCCGCGCCTTGCCGGGTGCGGTCTGCAGCTCGGCCAGCGTCTTGCCCATCAGCGCCAGCATCTCGGGGAAGTCGTCGACCGCGGCGCGGACGTCCTTCAGCGTCTCCGTGACGCCGCGGATCAGCGCCTGCTCCCGGTCGCCGCCGATCGGATCGAGGATCACCTGGATCATCGACTCGCGCCTGGGCTCGCCGGTCTGGCCGCGGACGCCGGCGCGGTCGCGGCGGACCTCGACGATCGGATGGAATAGGGCGCGGACCGAGAGGCCCTGCTCGGCGATCTCGCCCATGATCGAATCAACCAGGAAGGGCGCGTCGTCCTGCACGATCTCCAGTCGGTCGAGGCCGGCGCCGGCCTTCGTTCCCTTTCGCACGATCGCGGGAGCGATGCGGATGGTGGGCGCGCGCCCGCGCCGCCGGGCGCCGAAGGTCCAGAAGTCGGCGAGGTTGGCCGCGAGGTCCGCGGTGGTCAGCTCCGGCAGCTCGTCGGGGGCGGCGTCGGCCGCGGCCTGCTCGGCGAAGACCTTGGCGTCGTCGCGCGCGGGATCGCGCTTCAGGGCCGATAAGATCGCTTTCGAAAGGGCGCCGCCCATCGGGGTCTGCAGCGGCCGGTTCATGCGGCGGCCTGCGGCGCATAGGAACGGCTGTGGCGGGTTTCAGATACGAGGACGGCGCCGGAGGAGAGTGTCCGGCGCCGTTTGGCTTCGCCGTGGGGGGGCGGCGAAGTCCGCTCTGCTCGATGTGTCCGCGGGCTTGGGGTGCGGACCGAGCACCGGGCCGCGAAGGGCCCGGACCAACCACAGATAGGAAGTCGACGCGCAACTTTAAGGGCCCTCGCTTCAACTTTGCTTTCGTCCCCGGACGCGCGGCGTGGCGGCGGCCCGCTCGTCGGGCGGTTCGTTCGGCATCTTGTTCTTCAGCTGCTGCGGATCGCCGTCGGCTGAGAGGATTACCGCGATCCACCGGCTGCCGTCGAACTGCGCCAGCACGACCATAGCCATCACCGTCAGGGGCGTCGAAAGGAAGGCGCCCGTGACGCCCCAGATCGCGCTCCAGAACGCGAGCGCCAGCAGCACCATCACCGGGTCGATGTTCAGGCTGCGGCCCTGCATCCTGGGATAGATCACATTGCCAATGATCACGCCGATACCCTGCAGGGCAATCAACAGGATCAGCGCGCGGCCATACCCGTCGAACTGCACCAGGGCGAAGAGCGGCGGCGCGACGCCCGCGAAGATCCCCCCGGCCACGGGGATATAGACGGCGATGAAAATCAGCAGCGCCCACAGGAAGCTGTCGTTCAGCCCCACCGCGGCCATCGCCACCCACGATAGGCCGGCGACCATCAGCCCGGTCAGGGTCTGCACGAACAGGTAGCGCTCGACCCCGTCACGGATACGCAGGAACGCGACCACCGCCTCCTGCCGCTCGTCGCGATTGGGGAACAGGCCGATGGCCTTGCGCTCCCAGCCCCGCCGCGAGGCCAGGATGAAGGCCAGGTAGATCGCCACGAAGATGGCGGTGGAGGTGAAGTCCTGCACCGCGCGCGCCGCGACGCCCAGCCACTTGCCCGCGTCGAGGCCCCGGACGATCTCCATCACCGTCGGCGCGTGACGCACGCCGACCAGCCCCGACACCTGAGCGATGATGGCGTCGAGCCTGGGCGTGTAACCGGTCAGCTCGGTCAGGAAGCCGGTGGCGTTCACGGTCACGAAGAAGGCGGTGCCGCCGAACAGCAGAATCGAGATCAGGATCGCCAGCGGCATAGCGGCCCGCTTGGAGACGTGCGGCAGGCGGTGCTGCAGCACGCGGGCGAAGCCGTCGACCATCACCGCCAGGAACATCGCCAGCGCCAGCGGGGTCAGGATCGGCGCCAGCCAGTAGAGCGTCGCACCGCCCGCGATCACCGCCAGGATCACCAGGGCGTTGCGCGAGACGGTGGACGGGAGAGCGGGCATCTGGGGCTTTCGCGCGGGGGCGCTGTCACGGACTGTCCCCGGCGCGCGGGCCGGCGTCAAATCCGCTGCGTCCTACCTCGCTTCGCCTTCAATGGGGAGCGGAATTGCCCGCCGCCGCTGCGAAATCGCAAGGTTCTTCCGACGACCCTACCGCGGCGCCATCCGGATAGCTCCGTCCAGGCGGACGTCCTCGCCGTTGAAGTAGCCGTTGGTGATCATGGTCAGCGCCAGCTGGGCGTATTCCTCCGGGTTGCCGAGGCGCTTGGGGAACGGCACCGAGGCGGCCAGCGCCTCCTTCACCTGCGGCGGCGCGAACTGCATCAGCGGCGTGTCGAAGATCCCCGGCAGGATGGTGTTCACGCGGATGCCGTCGCCGGCCAGGTCGCGCGCGATCGGCAGCGTCATGCCGACCACGCCGCCCTTCGAGGCCGAGTAGGCCGCCTGGCCCATCTGGCCATCCTCCGCCGCGACCGACGCGGTGTTGACGATCGCCCCGCGCTCGCCGTCAACCGGCTCCAGGTCCAGCATGCCCTTCGCCGACTTGGCGATGCAGCGGAACGTGCCCACGAGGTTGATCTGGATGATCAGGTTGAAGGCGTCGAGCGGGAAGTGCTTGGTCTCGCCGGTCTGCTTGTCGCGGCTGGCCGTCTTGATCGCGTTGCCGGTGCCGGCGCAGTTCACCAGGATCCGCTCCTGGCCGTGCGCCGCGCGGGCCTTGGCGAAGGCCGTGTCGACCTCCTCCTCGTTGGTGACGTTGCACTTGCAGAAGACGCCGCCGACCTCTTTCGCCATGGCCTCGCCCTTCTCTTCGTTCATGTCGAAGATGGCGACCTTCACGCCCTGCGCGGCCAGCGCGCGGACGGTGGCGCCGCCCAGGCCCGAGGCCCCGCCGGTGACCACGGCGGCGACGGAGGAATTCAGTTTCATGGACGCTCGGCTCCCAATGCCCTTAGATGCTGCGCACTCTCGAGCCGAGCCTTTAGACCGATGAGCGGTTCCGAAAAAGCGTCACCCCACGTCAACGGCTTCGACGCCCGCCAGGCGCTCGATCCCAGCCGGGCCCTCGTTCCGCACGTGGTGCGGCTGAACGAACAGCGCGTCGCGGTGGGCTTCTGGCCGAAGATCCGCAGGGTCGCCGCCTGTGTGCCGTTCGCGGGCGAGGCGCTGTCGCTGTGGTACTGCGCCCGCGACGAGGAGACCCCGCTCAGCGCCAAGGGGATGATGCTCGCCGCCCTGGCCTATTTCGTGCTGCCGACCGACGCCATCCCCGACTTCATCGCCGGCATCGGCTACACCGATGACGCGGCCGTGCTGCTGGCCACGCTGAACCTGGTCGGCCGCCACCTGAAGCCGCGCCATCGCGAGGCCGCCAAGCGGGACGTGGAGCGGCTGCGCGATCCCGGATGAGCCGCCGCGCCGGCTCGGGGAGGTCCGGCGCGGCGGCGGCCCGGCTTCAGCCGCCGGCGAACGCCAGCGGTTCGGCGGAGCGGTGGAGCAACGCGCTCAGCATGGGGGCGTCCACCTGCTGCACGGCCCGCTCGATGGCGTCCAGGCGGCAGTGGCGGATGCGCTGACGTAGGCCCAAGTCGAGGATCGGGTCGCTGTCGCCGCAGACCCGATCGGCCGCGAACTCGATGCGATGCAGCAGCACGCGGGCGCCATAGGGCGTGTGCGTGTTGAGGTCGCCGAAGCGCACGCGGTACCCGTCCTGGGCCGGCGCGGCGGCGGCGCCTCCGGCCACCGTCAGGGTGACGGCCGCCAGCATGGCGGCGGGCCGAAGCCCGCCGATAGTCTTAAGGATATTCATGACTTACACCTTTGTTGCGAGAGGGCCGGGAACCTCGTTCCCAACGCGCCCCGCAACAAGCGGCGATCCGGACAAACACCGGGGGCGATTGCGACGCTTGTTCGCGCCGCAACGCTCAGGCGCGTTAGTCGACGGTGACGACCACCTTGCCCATGGCCTGCCGGCTGCCCAGGTGGGCGATGGCTTCGGCGCCGCGCTCCAGCGGGAAGCGTTCGGACACGTGCGGCTTGATCTTGCCCTGGGCGTAGAGGTCCATCAGTTCCGCGACGCTCTTCTGGTGCAGCGCCGGGTTCTTGCCGACCCAGGCGCCCCAGAAGACGCCGACGATCTCGCAGCCCTTCAGCAATGCGAGGTTCAGCGGGATCTTCGGGATCTCGCCGGCGGCGAAGCCCACCACCAGGTACTTGCCTTCCCAGGCGATGGCGCGCAGCGCGGGCTCGGCATAGGCGTCGCCGATGGCGTCGTAGATCACGTCGGCCCCGTCCGGGCCGGTGGCGTCCTTGAACAGCGCGCCCAGCGCCTTCTGGCCGTCCTTGTCGAACGGGCCGCGGGGATAGACCACGCCGGAGTCGGCGCCGCGGGACAGGCAGAGGTCGACCTTCTCCTGGCTGGAGGCCGCCGCGATGACCCGCGCGCCCATGGCCTTGCCCAGCTCGACCGCCGCCAGGCCCACGCCGCCGGCCGCGCCCAGGACCAGCAGCGACTGGCCCGGCTGGATGTGCGCGCGGTCCTTGAGCGCATGCCAGCTCGTCCCATAGGTCATGATGAACGCCGCCGCCTCGTCGAACGGCATCGCGTCGGGGATCTTCACCAGCCGGCCCGACTCCAGCGCGATCTCCTCGGCCATGCCGCCCCAGCCGGTATTCCCCAGCACCCGGTCGCCGGGCTTCACGTGGGTGACGCCCTCGCCGACCGACTTCACCACCCCGGCCACCTCGCCCCCCGGCGAAAAGGGGCGCTGCGGCTTGAACTGGTACCTGTCCACGATGATCAGTGTGTCGGGGAAGTTGACCCCCACGGCCTTGACCTCGACGACCGCGAAGCCGGGCTTCGCCTCCGGGCTCGGCACGTCCTCCAGGACCAGGGTCTCGGGTCCGCCGACAGCCTTGCTCAACAGCGCCTTCATGTCCGCTCTCCCGGTGGTCCTGATAGAGGTCGGCCGGGACGCTAGCCCAGCCGAACGGATGTTTGAAGGGCGGGGTTTGGTCTCCGCCCGCCGCTCCCCTATATTCGCCCTCCCGCAGACAGGACGCTTTCCCCTTGGGCGTGACCCTCGACCTTTCGCGCGCGCCGCCCTCTTCGGCGAATGGCGCGCTCGCCACGCCGGCCAGGGCGAACCTCGCGGGCCTGACGCGGGCCGAACTCGCGGCGGCGCTGGTCGACGCCGAGGTCGTGCGCCCGGACAAGGCCCGCATGCGCGCAAGCCAGCTCTGGCGCTGGATGCACCACTACGGCGTCACCGACTTCGCGGCCATGACCGATGTCGCCAAGGAGGCCCGCGCCGCCCTGGCCGACGCCTTCACGCTGGCGCGCCCGGAGGTGGTCGAGCGTCAGGTCTCCAAGGACGGCACGCGCAAGTGGCTGATCCGCACCGCCCCCGGCATCGAGATCGAGACCGTCTACATCCCCGACGTGGGCCGCTCCGGGGCATTGTGCGTGTCAAGCCAAGTCGGTTGCACGCTGAACTGCACCTTCTGCCACACCGGCACCCAGGCGCTGGTCCGCAACCTCACCGCCGCCGAGATCGTGGCTCAGGTGCAGGTGGCCCGCGACGACCTCGGCGAGTGGCCTTCGCCCAAGGAGGACCGGCGACTCTCGAACATCGTGTTCATGGGCATGGGCGAGCCGCTCTACAACCTGGACAACGTCGCCGCCGCCATCGACATCATCGCCGACAACGAAGGCATCGCCATCTCGCGCCGGCGGATCACGGTCTCGACCTCGGGCGTGGTCCCGGAACTTAAACCGCTGGGTGAGCGGACGCAGGCAATGCTGGCGATCTCGCTGCATGCGACCAACGACGCCTTGCGAGAGCAGCTGGTGCCGCTGAACAGGAAATATCCGATCGCCGAGCTGATGACGGCGATCCGCGGCTATCCAGGGCTCTCGAACGCCCGGCGGGTGACCTTCGAGTACGTGATGCTGAAGGGCGTCAACGACACCCCGGCCGAGGCCAAGGCGCTGGTCAAGCTGCTGGCCGGCATCCCGGCGAAGATCAACCTGATCCCGTTCAACCCCTGGCCGGGCTCCGCCTACGAATGTTCCGACTGGCCGGCCATCGAGGCCTTCGCCGCGGTGCTGAACCGGGCTGGCTACGCCTCGCCGATCCGCACGCCGCGCGGCCGCGACATCCTGGCCGCCTGCGGCCAGCTGAAGAGCGAGAGCGAGAAGCTGCGCGCCAGCGCCCGACGCAAGCCGGCGACGCCCTGACGCAATCGCCGCGGCGCATGCTATCTGGGGCGCGGGTTGGGGAGCGTCCGTAACACCATGGCCACGCCGCTGCAGTCTCCGGAGATTCAGGCCTTCGCCACCGGCTTCCCGGTGACCCTGCTGCATTTCGGGGTGACGCTGGCGATCCTGATCGCGGCGGCCGCGCTCTACATCATGCTGACGCCGCACAAGGAGATCACCCTGATCCGCGCGGGTAACGCGGCCGCGGCGGTGTCGCTGGGCGGGGTCCTGGTGGGCCTGGCGATCCCGCTGGCCGTGTCGCTCAAGGCCTCGACCACCCTGATCGAGCTGGCGCTCTGGGGGGTGGCCACGGTCCTGGTGCAGCTGCTGATCTTCCGGCTCGTGGACCTGGTGCTGCACGGGCTGCCCAAACGGATCCAGGAGGACGAGATGGCGGCGGCCGCCATGCTCGTGGGCGCCAAGCTCGCCACCGCCGTGATCCTCGCAGCGGCGGTCTCCGGCTAGCGATGCACTTCCCGCGGCTCCCCGACTGGCTGATCTACGCCGCGGTGGTGGTGGCCCTGCTGCTGGCCGCGATCAGCCGCCGTGAGCGCGTCGACGCCCCGCCGGCCCCGCCGCCGGCGACGGAGGCGGAAGGCGCCGCCCTCGGGCCGGCCTCGCCGTTCGATCCGTCGGTGGTCGTGCAGGTCGCCGACAAGACCGAGGCCGGGGCCGGCACCGCCTTCTCGATCTCGGCCTCAGGCGTCTGGGTGACCGCCCGTCATGTGGTCGAGGGTTGCCATCAGGCGGCCATCGTCGTTGGCCCAGGCCGCGGCGTCGCTGCCGACGTCAGGATCGATCCGCGCGCCGAGACCGCCATCCTGACCACCGACGGCGGCGCGCCGCCCCTGCCGCTCGGCCTCTCGGACCGGCTGCGCCGTGGCGAACGCGCCTTCCACCCCGGCTTTCCCCAGGGCCGGCCGGGCGAGGCCAGCTCGCGGCTGTTGGGCCGAGAAAACCTGGTCGTGGAAGGCCGCGGCGCGCGCACCGAGCCGGTGCTGGTCTGGGCCGAGACCGGCCGCACCGACGGGCTTTCCGGCACGCTCGGCGGCCTTTCCGGCGCGCCGGCGCTCGACGCCGAGGGCCGCGTGGTCGGCGTCACCATCGCCGAGAGCCCCCGGCGCGGACGCATCTACACCACCGCGCCGGAAACCACCGCGAACGCGCTGGCGGTGCAAGGCCGGCGGCTGCAGGACGCGCCTGGCGCCCCAATCTCGGCGGAGAACTACGGCCGGGTCGCCGACGACCTGCGCCGCAACCTGCGCGTCGCCCAGGTGGTCTGCCTGACGGCCTAGGCTGTGTTCGCCTTGGCCGTGTTGAGCCGCGCAAGCCAGAGGACCAGCAGGATCGGCGGGATCGCCGTCAGGCCTGTACCGATCCAGGCGATCTGGTAGGCGCCCATCAGGCCGTGCGCCCGCGTCAGGCCGTCCACCACCTGGCCGGAGAAGCCCTTCAGGAACTTGCCGAGGAAGGCATAGGTGGAGGAGAGCAGGGCGTACTGCGTCGCGGTGTAGCCCAGGCCGGTCAGGCTAGACATGTAGGCGACCAGCGCCACGCCCGCGAAGGCCTGGGCGAAGTTGTCCAGGGCCATCACCGCTGTGAACAGGCCAAGGTCGTGCGAAACCGTAAGCAGGGCATAGGCCGAGGTGCCCAGCCCCTGCAGTACTGAGCCTACGATCAACGTTCGGAAGAGGCCGAAGCGGAGGGCGAACACGCCCGAGATGGCGATACCCGCAAAGGCGCCGGAGAGGCCCGTGGCCCCGCGCACGAGCGCCACGGTGTCTTTCGATAGGCCGAGGTCGTGATAGTAGGGGTTGTACATCGGCCCCATCAGGTAGTCGGGCAGCCGATAGGCGGCGATGGCCACCAGCATCAGCAGTCCGAGCGTCTTGTGGGTGGCGAAGAACTCCACGAACGGGCCAACCACCGCATCGGCGAAGCCGCGCGGCGTCCAGAGGGGCGCCTTCGAATGCATGATCTCGTCGGCGCGCTGGGGTTCGAAGGCGAACAGGGTCGCGATGACGCCGATCGCCATCAGGAAAGCCATGCCGATGTAGGACAGCGGCCAGCCGAAATGGGAGGCCGCGGCGATGATCGCCGCATCCGCCACCAGGATCGCGACGCGATATCCCAGCGAATAGGTCGAGGCGAGAAGGCCGATCTCCTCCGGGTCCGATGACGCCTCGATCCGCCAGGCGTCCACGACGATATCCTGGGTCGCGGATGCGAGCGCGACCACCAGCGCCAAAGCGCCGATCCTGGTCAGGTCCGCGGGCCCCGCCATGGCCATCCCGAGAAGCCCCAGGGCCACGACGACTTGGGCCAGGAGCATCCATCCACGCCGCCGTCCAAGCCGCCCCAGGAACGGCACGTCCACGTGATCGACGATCGGCGCCCAGACCGGCTTCAGCACATAGGCCAGCCCGACCCAGGAGATGAAGCCGATGGCCTTGAGCGTGGTCCCGGCGTCGCGCAGCCAATAGCCGAAGGTTCCGGCGGTCAGCAGGAACGGCAGGCCGGACGAGAAGCCCAGCGCCAGCATCACCGCCACCTTCGGCTGCCGCAGTTCGCGCAGCACCTCGATCGCGGTGCGCTTGCGGCGCGGGGTGGCGACGTCGGCGGTCATGGCCGCGAGCTTGGCGTGCGCCGCCGGTTCGGTCCAGCGGGGCCGGGCCCGCTCGATCAGCCCTTGGCGGCGCGTGAGATCCGGCGCGGGTCGAAGGACGGCATCTGTTCGGTCTTTGCCGCGCGCCCGGTCCACCGCGTCAGCACGGTGCGCAGGGCGTCGGGCGACATCGGCTTGACTAGGAAGTCGTTCATGCCGGCGGCCAGGCAGGCGTGGCGGTCGTCCTCGAAGGCGTTGGCGGTGAGCGCCACGATCGGAGTGGTGAGGCCTTGGGCGCGGAGCGCACGCGCGGTCTCCTCGCCGGAGAGGCCCGGCATCCGCATATCCATCAGGATGAGGTCGTAGGCGCCGACCTTGACGGCCGCGATCGCTTCCTCGCCGCCGGCGGCGTGGTCGATCTCGCAGCCCTCGCGGGTGAGCAGGGCGCGGGCCAGCAGGGCGTTGATCGGATTGTCCTCGACCAGCAGCACCCGCTTGCCGGGCGCCGCGGCGGTGGCGATCCGTTCGTCGTCCGCCACCGCCGATGCGGCGCGCTCCGCGCCGGCGGCGATCAGCACGCGCTCCGCCAGAGAGGCGCGGCGGAGCGGCTTGATCAGGTAGCCCACGAAGCCGGCGCGGCGGTAGCGGCCGATCAGGGCGCGGTCCTCGGGCGCCAACAGGATGATGGCGCGGCGCTCCGACGGCCGGCGCAGCAGCCGCCCGTCCTTGGCCAGCGCGTGGTCGACCAGGATCACCTCGCCGAAGCGGGTGCGCTCGGCGAGCGCGTCGACGTCGCAGGCGGTGACCGCCTCGGCCCCGCACGCCTCGATCTGCAGGCGCGCGGCCTCTCGAATGATCGGGTTGGGCGAGGCCACGCCGACCGTGCGGCCCGCCAGCGGCGGATTGAACGCGGCCTCCGCGCCGGTGCGGAATGGCGCCTCGAACCAGAAGACGGAGCCGCCGCCGTCGCGCGGCTCGACACCGACGTCGCCCGCCATGGCCGCGGCCAGCTGGCGCGCGATGGCCAGGCCGAGGCCTGCGCCGCCCAGCCGGGCATGGGCCGGATCCGCCTGGGCGAAGGCCTCGAAGATCCGCGTGCGCATGGCGTCGGACACGCCCGGTCCGGTGTCCTCGACCATGAACCGCAGCCGGCGGCCACCGTCGGCCTTTCGCCAGCTCGCGCTCAGCAGCACGCCGCCCTGCTCGGTGAACTTCACGGCGTTGCCGGCGAAGTTGAGCAGGATCTGGCGCAGGCGGCCTTCGTCGGCATGGATCGCGCCGGCGCCTTCCTGGGCGGCCCAGGCGATCTCCAGGCCCTTTTCGCAGGCGCGCGGCGACAACAGCTCGGCGACGCCGCGCAGGGCGTCCTCGAGGTCGATCTCGCTGGCGTGCAGGTCGACCTTGCCGGCGCCCAACTTGGCGAAGTCCAGCACGTCGTTGACCAGCGTGAGCAGGTGCTCGCCGGAATCGCGGATGGCGGTGGCGTAGGCGCGCTGCTCGGCGGTGAGGCGGGTGCTTTCCAGGAGCCTCGCCATGCCGAGCACGCCGTTCAGCGGCGTGCGGAACTCGTGGCTGAGCGCAGCCAGGTGCTCGGCGCTGATCTGCGCGCGCCTGGGGCGGCGCGTGGAGAGCGGACGTGGGGGCCTGCGCATGACGCCGGAAATAGGCCCAAACGGCTTAACGGCCCGTCAAACGGCGGCTTCAAACCTGGGTGGAGTCGGCGTTGTGGCCCATTTCGCGGGCCAGCGAGACCAGCGCCTGCCGCGCGCGGGCGTCCGGGATCAGGTTGAAGGCTTCCAGGAGCTCCATCGCGCCGGGCCGCGAGAGCGCCCGGAACAGGTCCTCGTCCTCGCTCGCGTCGACCACGTCCTCGCCGACCAGCCAGCCGATGGTGACGCCCAGCGCCTGGGCGGCGGCCAGCAGCGTGGAGGCGGCGACGCGGTTGGCCCCGCGCTCGTACTTCTGCACCTGCTGGAACGAGACCCCGAGCCGCTCGGCCAGGTCGGTCTGGCTGAGGCCCAGTTGCCGGCGGCGGGTGCGCATGCGCGCGCCGATCGCGAGCTCCAATTGCGCCGTCCGGCCGGTGTCCTTTGCGTCCGCCACTGGCGCCTCCCGCTGCGGCGGAGTGTAGCTCAAGCCGGTTGATGCTTCGCGTTAAAGTAGACGCGGACCTCAAGTCGTCGTTTACTCCTCGCGCTATGCGCGCACGGGACGACAGTGCGGACGATCCGGTGGACCTGCTCACGCAGCGGGAGCGCGAATGCTTGCGGCTGGTCGATCAGCACCTTTCCTCGAAGCAGATCGCGCGCCAGCTCGGCATGTCGAAAACATCGGTGGACACCTATTGCGACCGCGCCCGGCGCAAGCTGGGCGTTCTCGACCGCTACGCCGCGGCCCGCCTCGCCCGGCAGCTCGACGTCGAAGGGGCGCTCGCCCCTGGCGTTAACCATGTCCTGATCGCGTCAGGACAGGACACGATCAGGACAGACGAACGTCCCGACCTCTGGCCGGATGAGCCGGCAACAGAGGGAGCGGGCCATGGGCGACTGGCAGAACTTCGACAACCGGGCGGTGATCGGACGGGCGCTGCGGCTGCGTCGGGAGATCGACGAGTTCGCGGCGAAATGGCCGGAACCGGCGGCGCGGGAGGAAGTCCTTCCGACCTTCTCCTGGGCGCAATTGGAACGCCAGCTCGTCGATCTGGCGGCGACGCCGGCCCAGGCGGCCATGGCCAGGCATCTGGTCTCCGGTACGCAGAAGCTGGCGCCCTTCAAGCCCACCGAGATGGTCCTGCGGGAAATCCTCTGCATGACCTGGGTCCTGCTCGACGAGAACTTCAAGACCGAGGCGGAGCTTGGCTCCGTCGAAATGAGCTAAGCCCTGCCGCCCGCCTGGGCGCGATCATGGGCATAGCCATCTTCACCGCCCTTGCTTTCGGCGGGATGCTGGCCGGGCTCCGCGCCCTCGAGGACCTGAAAACTTTTTTCCCGACCTGAACGGGACCGAAACCATATCAACCTAAACCACTAGGCGCGCGTCCCGCTGAGGTCGCGTGCAGGAGACTACCTATGCTCAAGCAACGCCGTATGGTCGCCGAGCAAATCGCGGGCGCCCTGTTCGAAGCCGAACACGCCATCGACGCCGCGATCGCCAAGACCGCGACCCTCACGGGTGTGATGCCGCAGCTCCGCCGCGAGGCCGGCGCCTCGGCCCTGATCGGTCAGGACGCGGTCGAGCGCGCCAGCCAGGCGATCATGGCGCTGGCCGAAGCCCGCCGCGCCATCGTCGAGACCCACAAGGAACTCTCCATCGCCCAGGCCCAGATCGGGCTCGGCGCGGTGACGATGACCGACCCAGTTGGTGGCGATAAGCCGCCGCTGCTCGCTCACGAGGAACAGCCGCAGGTCGGCCGTCGCGCCCTGCGCGCTCTCCGCGCGGCCTAAGACGTTCCAGCGCAGGCTCTGCTCTGCCAAAGTGGCCCCCAGGTTCGCTTGGGGGCCATTTTCGTGCTCGCGCACATATTTCCGTGGTTTGGGATCGCGCTGACGGTGACCGTCTGCGCGGGTGCATTCTGGAAGGGCGGTCGTGAGGAGCAACTCGCCGCCGGCGGTCTGCTTCTCTCGTTCGCTGTCACCCTGGCGATGCGCGACCGGACCTGGGCGGGGACGCAATGGGGCGCGCTGGGAGCGGACATCTGTCTGTTCATCCTGCTTGCGGCAATCGCTCTGCGCACGAAGCGATACTGGCCCCTGGCGGCCGCGGCGTTCCAGCTGCTCTGCGTGCTGACTCACGTCGCACGAATGATCGATCCTGGTGTCCGAGCGTGGGCTTATGCGACCGGCCAGGTGATCTGGAGCCAGATGGTTTTTTGGGCCCTCGGTGTCGGCGTCTGGAACACTTGGCGACGCCAGGTGCGCGAGGATGCTCCCGCCTAGCCCGCCACCAGCGACGCTCCCATGATCCCGCCTGGCGCCACCCGGCGGTAGATCAGGGCTTCGGCGATGTGCACGCGGCGGACGGCCGCGGCGCCGTCCAGGTCGGCGATGGTGCGGGCCAGCCGGAGCGTCCGGGTCCAGCCGCGGGCGGTGAGCCCGCCCGCCTCGGCGGCGCGGGTGATCAGCGCGCGGGCGGGCGCGTCCAGCCCGCAGACGCTCTCCAGCCAGTCCCCGTCGGCTCTGGCGTTCAGCGCCACCGCGCCGTCTCCGCCCCGGGCGGCGCGCTCGGCCTGGACCGCGCGGGCGGCCATGACCCGGGCGGCCGCCTCGCGTGTGCCCTCCGCCGGCGCCGGCAGGGCGAGGTCGGCGGCGGTCACCGGCGGGACCTCCACCTGCAGGTCGATGCGGTCCATCAGCGGCCCGGAGATGCGCCCCTGGTAGTCGCTCTGGCAGCGCGGCGCCCGTCCGCAAGCCCCGCGGCCCGGGCCGCCTAGCCCGCAGCGGCATGGGTTCATCGCGGCCACCAGCTGCACGCGGGCCGGGTAGCGCACGTGGGCGTTGGCGCGGGCGACGATCACCTCGCCGGTCTCCAGCGGCCCTCTCAAGGAGTCCAGCGCCTGCGCCGAGAACTCCGGCAGCTCGTCCAGGAACAGCACGCCGTTGTGCGCCAGGCTGACCTCTCCGGGCTTCGCCTTCAGCCCGCCGCCGGTGAGCGCGGCCATGCTGGCCGAATGGTGCGGCGCTCGGAACGGCCGGGCGCGGGTCAGCTCGCCCCTGGCGATCAGGCCTGCGACCGAGTGCACCATCGAGGTCTCGAGCAGCTCCTCCGGCGTCAGCGGCGGCAGGAGGCCCGGCAGGCGCTGCGCCATCATCGACTTGCCCGAGCCGGGCGGCCCCACGAACGCCAGGTTGTGGCCGCCGGCCGCGGCGATCTCCAGCGCCCGCTTAGCGTTCTCCTGGCCCTTGACCTCGCGCAGGTCGGGAACCCGGTCGCCCTCGCGCATCTCGCCAGGCTTGGGGGCCGACAGGATCTGGGTCCCGCGGAAGTGGTTGACGAGGGCGATCAGCGACGGCGCGGCCAGGATCCGCGTCTCGCCCGCCCAGGCCGCCTCGGGCCCGCAGGCCTCGGGACAGATCAGTCCGAGCCCCAGGCTTCCCGCCGCCATGGCGGCCGGCAGGGCGCCGGCCACCGGGGTGATCCGCCCGTCCAGCGACAGCTCCCCGATCGCCGCCCAATCGGCCAGCGCATCGGGCGGGATCACGCCCATGCCGGCCATGATGGCGAGCGCGATGGGAAGGTCGTAGTGGCTGCCCTCCTTGGGCAGGTCGGCGGGCGCGAGGTTGGCGATGATGCGCCTGGCCGGCAGCGCCAGGCCGAGGCCCGAGAAGGCCGCGCGCACGCGCTCACGGCTCTCGGAGATCGCCTTGTCGCCCATCCCGACCAGGAAGAACTTGGCCTCGCCGCCGGTGAACTGCACCTCGACGTCGACCCGCAGCGCTTCCACGCCGCGGAACGCCACTGTCACGACACGCGCAGCCATTGCCGACCCGGCCCCCAATCCCTTGTGGTCCAGCTTCAGTTATCCACAAGAGGCAAGCATGATGCCGCGCTCAATTCAAGAACAAATGTGGAACACAAAGGGAAGACGAGACGATTCCGTGACTTGCCGCGCCATCCTGCAGGAACAAGCTAGGCCGTCTTTCGAAGCCCTTCAATGCGCGCCCACAGAAGGTCCGTGGCGTCGATGCCGGTGAACGCCTTCAGCGACACCGCGCCGGTCGGCGAGGTGACGTTGATCTCGGTCAGATAGTCGCCGATCACGTCAATGCCGACGAACAGCAGGCCGCGCGCCTTCAGCTCCGGCCCGATGGCGGCGCAGATCTTCCGGTCCCTGGCGGTGAGCTCCACCGCCTCCGCCTTGCCGCCGACCGCCAGGTTGGAGCGGATCTGGCCCTTCTGCGGCACGCGGTTGATCGCGCCCACGGCCTCGCCGTCCACCAGCAGGATGCGCTTGTCGCCCTTGGTCACCGAGGGGAGGAACTTCTGCACGATCACTGGCTCGCGGGCGATCTGGGCGTGCAGCTCCAGCATCGCCGCCAGGTTTGGATCGTCGGAGAGATGCCGGGTCACGCCCGAGCCGCCTTTCCCGTTCAGCGGCTTCAGCACCACGTCGCCGTGCCGGGCGCGGAACTCGGCGATGGCCTCGGCGTCGCTGGTGATCAGGGTCGGCGGCTGCAAGCCGGGGAACAGGGTGACAAACAGCTTCTCCGGCGCGTTCCTGACCGAGACCGGATCGTTCACCACCAGGGTCTTCGGATGCACCGCCTCCAGGAAGAAGGTGTAGTCGATGTAGTGCATGTCGAAGGGCGGGTCCTGTCGCAGCAGGATGACGTCGAATTCCGTGAGCTCGGTGCGGCGGGGGGCGCCAAGCGTCGCGTGGGCGCCCTTCACCCGCTGCACGGTCACGTCCCGGCCGGTGGCGAGCACCCGCCCGTCTTCCATGGCCACCGTCGCGGTGGTGTAGACGAACAGCGAATGCCCGCGAGCCTGGGCGGTCTCCATCATCAGGAAGGTCGTGTCGCCCTCGATGTTGATCCCCTCGATGGGATCCATCTGCACCGCGACCTTCAAAGCCATGGAGTCCTCCCGACAGCGAGGTCAGCACATAGGCGGCGGCGCGCCGCCACGCTAGTCAAGGTGCGCGCCAGTGAAGCTGCGCTAGTTGAGCTGCAGCCTGACCCGTTCGCGCTGGGCGCGCGCCGCCAGCGCCGCGCCGCCGTCCAGCTCGGTGGCCCGGGCCAGCGCCTCAAGCGATCCTGCCAGCGCGCCCTGGCCTTCGCGCGCGGCGGCGACGTCGAGCCACGGGCGGTGGTCGGTGGGATCGAGCAGGGCGCGGCGCAGGGCGGCGCGCTCCGCGCGGGCGAAGTCGCGGGTCTGGCTGGCGCGCGCGAAGATGGTGTTCTGCAGCCTGAGCAGCACGGCGCGGTCGCTCACCGGCGCCATCAGCCGGTCCAGCCGGTCGGCCACGTTCGGCGTCAGGCCGGCATGCAGGGCGCGGCGCGTCAGCTCCGATGGCAGCACCACGCGGCCTTCCGAGAACGGGTCCAGCGCCAGCGGCCCCTCTTCCGTCTCGATGCGCAGCAGGAAATGGCCGGGAAAGTCGACGCCCTGGACCGTCAGCCCGCACTGGCGCGAGGCGTGCAGGTAGAAGACGCCCAGCGCCACGGCCAGCCCCTTGCGCCGCTCGCAGACCGAGATGATGTCGGCGTTGTCGGGGTCTTCGTAGGTGAACAGGTCGCCGCCGAGGCGGAAGTCGCCGGCCATGGTCTCGGCCAAGGCCTCCTCGGCGCTCTCCTGCTTCAGCCGCTGCGTCAGCCGGTCAACGGCCGCCGCGCCCAGTTCGCGGGCGGCCTGCGGGTCCCGGCTCGGGTCCTCGTGGATGGCGCAGGCGATCGCGGCTTCCAGCAACGGGAAGTCGCCGTCGGTCTTGCCGCCGGCGTCCAACAGGATGGCTTCGGCCTCCTCCCGCCCCATGTGCTCGCTCGATCGTCCCTCTAGAGGCCCTTCCAGGCGTCGGGAATATGCCTAGGAAGCCTCCCCGGCGCGAGGGCTATGAGGTCGAGGCGAACCGACGCACCTGCGAGCGCCGGGCGCGAGGCCGCCAGCGCCACGCCGGCGCGCCTCAGGCGGTCGCGCTGGTCGACGGTGACGGTCTCGAGCGCCGCCAGCAGGTTGGTCCGCCGCTTGACCTCCACGACCGCCAGCACTCGGCCGCGCTGCGCCAGCAGGTCGATCTCGGCCTGGCGGGTCTTCAGCCGGAATCCCAGGATCCGGTAGCCCTTGGCCATCAGCCACGCGGCCGCCAGCAGCTCGGCGCGCCGGCCGGAGAGCCGGGCGGCCGTCCCGCGGGCCTGGCGGACCCCTGGAGACGGCGGCTTCACTTCGGCGCCCTCAGCGCCATGGCCCGCCGATAGAGGTCGCGCCGCGGGAGACCCAGCGCCTTGGCGACCTCCGCGGCGGCGTCGGCGGGCTTGAGGCGGGTGAGCGCGTCGTTGAGCGCGGCGTCAGCGTCGGCGGCGGTGGCCTCCGCCTCGCGGCCGGGCGCCACCAGCACCACCAGCTCGCCCTTCGGCGCCTCGAACCGCGGATCGGCGGCTAGCGCCGGAAGGGGGCCGCGCACCACCGTCTCGTAGAGCTTGGTCAGCTCGCGGCAGACCACCGCCTCGCGTTCCCCCAGCACGGCGGCCATGTCGCCGAGGCTGGCGGCCAGCCGGGAGCCGCCCTCGAAGAAGACCAGGGTCGCGCGCACGCCCGAGAGCTCGGCGAGGAACGTCCGCCGCGCCGCGGACTTCGCGGGCGGGAACCCCGCGAACAGGAAGCGGTCGGTGGGCAGTCCGGCAACCGAAAGCCCGGCCAGCAGCGCCGAGGCGCCGGGGATCGGATATACCGGATGTCCGGCGGCGGCGGCCTCGCGGACCAGCCGATAGCCGGGATCGGAGACCAGCGGTGTGCCGGCGTCGGAGACCAGCGCCACGCGTCCGCCCTGGGCGAGCGCAGCCAGCGCCCGCGGCCTAGTGCGCTCGGCGCCGTGCTCGTCGTATCGCTCCAGCTTCGCCGAGAGGCCATAGGCGGCGAGCAGCTTGCCGGTCACCCGCGTGTCCTCGGCCAGCACCAGGTCCGCGCCGGCCAGCACGTCCAGCGCGCGCAGCGTGATGTCCCGCAGGTTGCCGATCGGCGTCGCGACCACGTAGAGGCCCGCCACCAGCGGCGCCTCGTCGAGCTTCGGCGGCGGCAATCCCCGGGCCATGCGCCGACGCTTCGCCGGTTGCCCCTCGGTTGGCAAGGCCTAGACCGCCAGCTCCGCCGTCAACCGGTCGAGCACCAGCCGGCCGGCCGGCGTGGCGCGCAGCCGCTCGGGGTCCTCGGCGACCAGGCCGAGCTGGACCAGGCCGGCCAGCCGCGACGGCGTGAGGTTCAGCGCCGTCAGCTCTGCGAACGGCACGCCTTCGACGATGCGCAGGCCGGAGAGCAGCCGCTCCTGGGCAGCCTCGCGCGGCGACAGCAGCTCGGGATCGGCGAAGCCCACGCCGCGCTCCGCCACTGCGGCGATGTAGTCGGCGGGGCGGCGCGCCGCCTGCGTCGCCTGGCGCATGCCGTCGACGGTGATCCGGCCATGCGCCCCGGGGCCGACGCCGAGGTAGTCCTGTCCCTGCCAGTAGACCAGGTTGTGCCGCGAGCGCGCCGCGTCGCCGCGAGCGTGGTTGGAGACCTCGTAGGCCTCGAAGCCGGCACCCTCCAGCACCGCCTGGGTCGTCTCGAATAGCTCGGCGCCGGTCTCAGGGTCCGGTGGCGCGAACAGACCCCGGCGCACGGCGCGGTCGAACGCCGTCCCGGCCTCGATCGTCAGCTGGTAGGGCGAAAGATGCTCGGGCCCGAGATCCAGGGCGCGGGCAAGCTCCTCGCGCCAGGCGGCGGGCGTCTGCCCCGGACGGGCGTAGATCAGGTCCAGCGACAGCCGTGGAAACGCCCGGCCGGCGGCCCGCGCCGCGCGGATGGCGGTCGCGGCGTCATGGTTGCGCCCCAGGAACCCCAGCGCGTCGTCCTCCAGCGACTGCAGGCCCAGCGACAGGCGGTTCACGCCAGCGTCGGCGAAACCCTGGAACCGCGCCGCCTCGGCGTCCGTGGGATTGGCTTCCAGGGTGACCTCCAGGTCCGCGGCGGGCGTCCAGAGCCGCTTGGCCGCGGCCACGATCTCACCGGCCCAGTCCGGGTCCATGAGCGATGGTGTGCCGCCGCCGAAGAACACGCTGACCAGTTCGCGCGGCCCGGTGATCTCCGCCTGCGCCGCCAGGTCGGCCACGATCGCGCGGGCGAGCTGCGCCGGCTCCTCGCCACCGCGGGACTTGAAGACGTTGAAGTCGCAATAGGGGCAGATACGCGCGCAGTAGGGCCAGTGGATGTAGACGCCGAGCTTGGCCCCCGCCGCGCCGGGCCTCGTCACAAGAGCGCGGCCTTCAGCTTGGCGAAGGCGCGGGCCCGGTGGCTCATGCCGTCCTTGGCCGCGGGCTCGATCTCGCCGAACGTCAGGGTGTGGCCCTGGGGCGTGAAGATCGGGTCGTAGCCGAAGCCCTTGTCGCCCCGCGGCGGGAAGCTCACCGCACCGTCGACCCGGCCCTCCACCACCACCGTCGGCCCGCCGGGCCACGCCACCGCCAGCGCGCACGTGAACCAGGCGGAGAAATCGCTCGCGCCAGCCTCCTCCAGCCGCTCCTCGACCTTGCGCATGGCCACGCCGAAGTCGCGGCCTGGGCCGGCCCAGCGGGCGGAGTAAATGCCCGGCGCGCCCTCCAGCGCCGTCACCGAGAGGCCGGAATCGTCGGCGAGCGCGACCAGGCCGCTGGCCTCGGCCGCCGCCCGGGCCTTCAGGAGCGCGTTGCCGGCGAAGGTGCTCTCGGTCTCCTCCGGCTCGGACAGGCCGAGCTCCCCGGCGGTCACCAGGGCGAAGCGGTTCTCCAGGATTTCGGCCAGCTCGCGCGCCTTGCCGGGATTGTGGGTGGCCACCACCAGCCTGGTCCCCGGCTCCAATTTCAGCGCCATGGCCTTCACGCTCCCTTTACCGGCGGCGGACCATACCGCCGCCCCGTCGTGTTGCATTGCGAAAGTTTAATATCGTTACTCGATATTAATTTGATCGCTAATCGATGCGGCCATATTGAATATCGTCATGGGAGCACATAGCTCCGCTTGTATCGCGCTGCACCGCAGCATCAACCACGAAAGGCCAAGGCCATGTATGCGTCACTGATGAAGATCTTCGATCGCGCCGCGCTCGCCTACTTCCTGGCGCTCGCCGTCACCCCGATGCTGGCGGTCGCCGCCGCCGGCGCCATCCGCTAGGCTGAAGCCCTGATGCGGTTCGTCAGCTGACCCGTCCCGCCGCCGAAAGCGCGGTGAGGACGGGTCACGACGCGCCGACGCTTTGGGCGGGCCGCTTGCGGGGAGAATTCTGGATGCGTGCGCTCGGACCGGGATCGGTCTCCAGCTTCCTGAAGATCATCCTCGACGTCGTCTACGCCGCCCTATGGATCACCATCGGCGCCATCGGCCTGCTGATCCTCGCCGCCCTCCTGCTCAGCTTCAACCCCGATCTCCTGCCGGCCGTGCGCAGCGCGGAGGCCCGCTCGCTGGTCACCAGCGGCCCCTCCTACGCCGCCGCCCTGCTGGTCGCCGGGCTTTTCGTCGGCGGCGTGCAGATCATCGTCGACGCGCTCCGCCGGATTTTCGTGACCCTGACCGCGGGCGACCCCTTCCATCCCAACAACGTGCGCCGCCTGCGCCTGATCGGCCTGATGCTCGGCGCCCTCGAGCTCGGCCGCTACCTGGTCTGGAGCATGCGTCCCATTCTCCCGCTGGTCAGCCGTGTCGAGGCGAACTTCAACCTGACCGCCTGGTTCTCGGTGCTCGTGGTCTTCGTGCTGGCCGAGGTGTTCCGGGAAGGCGCCCGGCTGCGGCGCGAGGCGGAGCTGACGATCTAGCCATGCCGATCCGGGTCCAGCTCGACCGTGTGCTCCTCGACCGGCGGATGTCGTTGACCGAGCTCGCCGATCGGGTCGGCGTGACCATCGCCAACCTCTCGATCCTGAAGACCGGGAAGGCGCGGGCCGTGCGCTTCTCCACCCTGGCGGCGCTGTGCCGCGAGCTGGACTGCCAGCCGGGCGACCTCCTGAACTACGAGCCCGGCCCGGACGACGCGCCCGAGGACGACGCGGACACCTAGACGCGGCACCGCGGCACCGCACGCCAGCGCGGCCGTGGAAAGCCTTGCGATCTCAACGCCCCCTTCATATATGCACCGCACAATGCTGCGCTGCACAAAGGAGTGTCGCCGTGATCGCCGCGATTGAAAGCTTCTTCGCCGCCCTGTTCGCGCCGCTCGCGCACGAACTGGCCCGGATGCCCGCTTCCGCCTTCCGCCAACTGCTGGCCGGCATCTAACGACCAACTCGTCCCCCACCATTGGGACGAGCTTAAGCGGGCGGCTGGGAAACTGGCCGCCCGTCTTGCTGCGCGACAGCCGGGAATCCCCGGCGCGTCAGCGCCCCAAGGGTCCCCGGTTCTGACTGACAGCGCCTGCGGCGCGCGGCGTCTCCGACCTAGCTGCCCGCCGCCTCGCGCTGCATCACGCAGAGCTCTCCGATGCCCTTGCGGGCCAGCGAGAACAGCGCCTCGAACTCGGCTTCCGAGAACCCGCGCTTCTCACCCGTCGCCTGGATCTCGACGATGTCGCCCGCGCCGGTCAGCACGAAGTTGGCGTCGGCCTCGGCGTTGGAGTCCTCCTCGTAATCGAGGTCGAGCACCGGGGTCCCGCTGAACACCCCGCAGCTGATCGCCGCCACCTGGTCGAGGATCGGGTCCTTGGCGATGAGTCCCTCGTCCAGCATGTATTTCGTCGCCATCCGCAGGGCGACCCAGGCGCCGGTGATCGAGGCGGTGCGGGTGCCGCCGTCCGCCTGGATGACGTCGCAGTCGATCGAGATCTGGCGCTCCCCCAGCGCCTTCAGGTCGACCACGGCGCGCATCGAGCGGCCGATCAGCCGCTGGATCTCCTGGGTTCGCCCCGACTGCTTGCCCTGCGCCGCCTCGCGCCGGCCACGCGTGTGGGTGGCCCGCGGCAGCATGCCGTATTCGGCCGTGACCCAGCCCTGCCCACGCCCGCGCAGGAACCCCGGCACACCCTCCTCGAGGCTGGCGGTCACCAGCACCTTGGTGTGGCCGAAGCTCGCCAGGCACGACCCCTCCGCATAGCGGTTGACGCCGGTCTCAAGCGTCACCGGGCGCAAGTGGTCGGGGGTCCGTTCGGACGGGCGCATGGGTCGGCTCCAGGGAGAGAGGGCGCGGGGCGGCTTGCGCCGCCAAAGCCCGCGCTTATCCTAGATCGCGAAGGTCCAGTCCATGGACGCCACAAGAGACGCTGCGACGCCCCACACCGTGAGCCAGCCCCTCTTCGCCCGCGGCCCCTCGCTGGCCGAACTCGACGAGCGCGCGCGGGAGATCTTCCGCCGCATCGTGGAAAGCTATCTGGAGACCGGCGAGCCGGTGGGCTCGCGCACGCTGTCGAAGGGCGGCGTGTCGCTCTCGCCCGCCTCGATCCGCAACACCATGCAGGACCTGACGCAGCTCGGCCTGCTTGGCGCGCCGCACGTTAGCGCCGGCCGCCTGCCGACCCACGCGGGGCTCCGGCTCTTCGTCGACGGCCTGCTGGAGGTGGGCGACGTTGGCCAGGACGAGCGGCGCTCGATCGAGGCCCGGCTGCACGCCCACGGGCGCAACTTCGACGACGCGCTGAACGAGGCCAGCGCCATCCTCTCCGGCCTGGCCGGCGGAGCCGGCGTGGTGGTGACCCCGATCCGCGACGCCGGCGTCAAGCATGTGGAGTTCGTCTCGCTGGGCGTCGAGCGGACGCTGGCGATCATGGTGTTCGCCGACGGCACCGTGGAGAACCGGCTGATTCGGCTGCCGGCCGGGGTCACCCCCTCGGCCCTTACCGAGGCGTCCAACTTCCTGAACGCGCGCCTCCGCGGCCGGACGCTGAACGAGGCCAAGGCCGACCTTGCCGCCGAGCTCGCCCGCGCCCGCCAGGAGCTGGACGAAAGCGCTGCGCGGCTGGTGGAGGACGGGCTGGCCGCCTGGGGCGGCGGCGAGGCGGAGGACCGTGCCCTGATCGTCCGCGGCCGGGCCAACCTGCTCGAGGAAGCCGGGGCCCACGACGACCTGGAACGCGTCCGCTCGCTGTTTGAGGACCTGGAGCAGAAGGAGCAGCTGATCCAGCTCCTCGACGGCGTGCGCGACGGCCAGGGCGTGCGCATTTTCATCGGCGCGGAGACCCGGCTTTTCTCGCTTTCGGGTTCCGCCGTGATCGCGGCGCCCTATATGACGGGCGCGCAGCGGGTCCTGGGCGCGATCGGCGTGATCGGCCCCGCCCGGCTGAACTATGCCCGGATCATCCCGTTGGTGGACTATACCGCCCGGGTGCTGGGCCAGGTGATGAACGCGTAGGAAGACGAGACTAGATGGCCGACGAGACCCCGCCCGCCCGCGAGACCCCCAAGGTGTTCGAGGGCATCGACAGCACCGACGACGTCGACGCTGTGCGCGCCGAGAACGCCGCCCTGAAGGAACAGGTGCTGCGCTACGCCGCCGATGCGGAGAACACCAAGCGCCGCGCCGAGCGCGAGGCCAACGACGCGCGGGCCTATGCGATCCAGAAGTTCGCCCGCGACCTCCTGGGCGTCGCCGACAACCTGACCCGTGCGCTGGCCCATGCCCCGGCCGACACCGAGGACCAGGTGGTCAAGAACTTCGTGCTGGGCATCGAGCTCACCGACAAGGAGCTGCAGCAGGCGTTCGAGCGCAATGGGCTGAAGCGCCTCGCGCCGGCCCGCGGCGACAAGTTCAACCCGCACCAGCACCAGGCCATGGCCGAGGCCCCGGGAACCGACGTCGCCCCGGGCGGCGTGGTCGAGGTCATGCAGGCCGGCTACGAGCTGCTGGGCCGGCTGGTCCGTCCGGCCATGGTGATCGTGGCCGCCAAGGCGCCCGGCGCCGCGCCCGAAGCGGCCAAGGCCAACGGCACGCAGAACCCCTACGGCGAGGCCGCCGCGGACGAGTCCGGCGACGAAGCCGGCGGCTCTGTGGACACCCGGGCCTAAACACCGGCGCGGGCCTTCCGCCGCCGGGGAAAATGGCTAATGTCGCAAGTCCCTTCCACCCCGGGGGGCGCAGGGGCGAATCACCGCCTGCGCGGCGCGGTTCGGACGACGACATGAAGCTGACGATTGAGCGGGCGGCGCTGCTGAAGGCGCTGGGCCATGTGCAGAGCGCCGTCGAGCGGCGCAACACCATCCCGATCCTGTCGAACGTGCTGCTGTCGGCCGAGCGCGACCGGCTGACCTTCTCGGCCACCGACCTCGACATGGAGATCGTCGACGAGGCCATGGCCCAGGTCGACCAGCCCGGCCAGATCACCGCGCCGGCCCACACCCTCTACGAGATCGTCCGCAAGCTGCCGGAGGGCTCCGACGTGTCGCTGAGCTTCACCGGCGAGGACCCGCGGCTGACCGTCTCGGCCGGCCGCAGCCGCTTCAACCTGCCGGTCCTGCCCGCCGGCGACTTCCCGGTGATGAGCGCCGACGGTCTCTCCGGCCGCCTCGGCGTCGACGTCGGCGACCTGATCCGCCTGATCGACAAGACCCGCTTCGCGATCTCGGCCGAGGAGACGCGCTACTACCTGAACGGCCTCTACGTGCACACGGTGGTCGAGGACGGCGTCACCAAGCTCAGGGCGGTCGCCACCGACGGCTCGCGCCTGGCCCTGGCCGAGATGGTCGCCCCGGAGGGCGCGGCCGGCGCGCCGGGCGTCATCGTTCCCCGCAAGACGATCGGCGAGGCCCGGCGCCTGCTGGAGGACGCCGGCGAGCAGCTCGAGATGCAGATCAGCCCGCAGAAGGTCCGCTTCGACTTTGGCGGCGCGGCCCTGACCTCCAAGGTGATCGACGGGACGTTCCCGGACTATCCGCGGGTGATCCCCAAGGACAACAACCGCATCGTCATGGTCGACGCCAAGCTGTTCGCCCAGGCGGTGGACCGGGTCGCGACCATCTCGGCCGAGAAGTCGCGCTCGGTGCGGATGGCCATCGAATCCGGCAAGTGCGTGCTGACGGTGCGCAACATGGAGGCCGGCCAGGCGGTGGAGGAGCTGGAGCTCGACTACGACGGCGAGCCCTTTGAGCTCTCCTTCAACGCCCGCTACCTCTTGGACATCACCGACCAGATCTCCGGCGAGATGGCCGAGCTGCGCTTCGGCGGCCCCAACGACCCGGCCCTCGTCCTCGACCCCGGCGATGCCAACGTCCAGTACATCCTGATGCCGCTTCGGGTGTAGCCCAGCAGTGGGCTGGCTCAGCCGGTGGTCGGCGCGGCGCGCAGCCAGGGCCTACGTGCGTGACCTACCGCACGAGCTGCGCAGAAGTTGGGGCGGTTCCGACGTCTATACGGTCGACCAGGTGATATCGGCTGTCCAAAAGCTGGGGCTGAAGGGCCGCTACATCGCGCTCGCCTATGCAGCGTTCCTAACGCAGCCCGACTATGGGCGCATCGCGGCGGACCTTCCACTCGTGCTCCCCTATGATATTGCGCGACGCATATTCCGAGAGGCGTTGCCCGATGGTGACGATTTCTCCGACACTCGTGACGCGGAGACAAAGTCCGCACGCATGATCACCCGCGAGAGCATCTAAGGCGCCGCCCGGCGGTAGGTGTAGTCGTAGCGGATCGTCCAGGTCTTGCCGTCGTCGGTCGACTGGTCGGAGTATTGCCGCACGCTTCCGTCCGGGTTCGGCGTGAAGATCATCCGCTCAAGGAGCGTCTTGGACGGGTCCGCTTTCAGCGCGCGGCGGGCGACCAGCACCATCTTGCCGTCCTCGACGCCCCCGACGAACTCGCGCCAGGTGTTGGCGCTGTCGGTCCAGGTCTGGCGCCACTTGCCGGTCGCCGCGTCGTAGGTGTTGAGGCTGCCGCCTGAGTAGCCGGGCTCGGACCAGTTCTCGCGGATCGTGCAGCCTGCGTAGATCCCCTCGATGACGCTCTGGCCGGCGGGCTTGCCGTCACGGCGGAAGACGTCCCAGCGGCCGATCCAGAAGTCGAAGGCGTGGTGGGCGGCGTCGGTGCAGGCCGGCGGGCGGGCCGGCTGAGCCGCTGCGGCGAGCGGGGCCGTCAGCAATGCCGCTGCGATGAGGACGGTCCGCATGGTCGAGCTCCCCTGTCAGGGCAGAGCTTGCCGGCGGCGCGCGTCATTGGAACCGCCCCTGCGACGGGCGCGGCGGCTTTCGCGACTAGTGCCCGTGCGAGCCTTCGTAAACGCCCGGCGCCAGCCGCTCGTCCTCGGGCCCCTCGGTGTCCGTCGCCAGCACGAAACGCCGGTCGCAATAGGGGCACTCGACGAAGGCTGCCTCGCCCATCTCGAGCCAGACCCGCGGATGGCCCAGTGCGCCGCCGACCCCATCGCAGGCCACCCGGCCGGAGCGCACCACGATCACCTCCGGCGCCGGCAGGTCGGGTGTCAGCAAGGGCTTCGCCGGCATCGGCTCGGCCCGCTTGGCGCCGCCGGCCTTGGCGGTCGGCCGGGCGCGCGCGGACTTCGGCTTCGGTGGCGTCTTGGAAGGGATGCGGGCCATCGTCTCTTTTCGTCCCTGGCGGCGAGGCCTACGTATGCGACGCCCCTCAGTGGCGTCAATCGAACGGATTTCCATGGACCTGCCGGACTACGCGATCGAAGCGAAGGGGCTGATCAAGACCTACGCCGCCACCAAGACGACGCCCGAGATGCAGGCGCTGAAGGGCATCGATCTGGCCATCCCGCGGGGCTCGATCTTCGGCCTCTTGGGCCCGAACGGGGCCGGCAAGTCGACCTTCATCAACATCCTGGCCGGGCTCTGCCGCAAGACCTCCGGCCAGGTCTCGATCTGGGGCCGCGACATCGACGCGCGGCCTAGAGACGCGCGCGCCGCCATCGGCGTGGTGCCCCAGGAGATCGCCGCCGACCCGTTCTTCACGCCGCGCGAGTCGCTGGAGGTGGCGGCCGGCATGTACGCGGTGCCGGCGTCGGAGCGGCGCACCATGGAGCTGCTCAATGCGCTGGGCCTCGGCGACAAGGCCAACGCCTACGTCCGCCAGCTCTCCGGCGGCATGAAGCGCCGGCTGATGGTCGCCAAGGCCATGGTGCACAACCCGCCGGTGCTGATCCTCGACGA
>JBJMQX010000063.1:0-4123 GCA_045802455.1 Phenylobacterium sp.
GCCGGCGGCAAGCACAACGACCTCGACAACGTCGGCTATACCGCGCGCCACCACACCTTCTTCGAGATGCTGGGGAATTTCTCCTTCGGCGACTACTTCAAGGAGCGCGCGATCGCGCTGGCCTGGGATCTCCTGACCGAGGAGTTCGAGATCCCGGCCTCGAAGCTGACCATCACCGTCTATGCCGACGACGACGAGGCGCACGGCCTCTGGAAGAAGATCGCCGGCCTGCCCGAGAGCCGGATCATCCGCATCGCCACGGCCGACAACTTCTGGTCGATGGGCGACACCGGCCCCTGTGGCCCCTGCTCGGAGATCTTCTACGACCACGGCGAGCACATACCCGGCGGCCCGCCCGGTAGCCCGGACGAGGACGGCGACCGGTTCGTGGAGATCTGGAACCTGGTCTTCATGCAGTTCGAGCAGCTGGCGAACGGCGACCGGACCAACCTGCCCAAGCCCTCCATCGACACCGGCATGGGCCTGGAGCGCATCGCCGCCGTCCTGCAGGGCGTGCACGACAACTACGACGTCGACCTCTTCCGCACGATCATCGCCGCCAGCCGCGACCTGGTGGGCGGAGCCGGCGGCCAGTCGAACGGCCCCTCGCACCGGGTGATCGCCGACCACCTGCGCTCGTCGAGCTTCCTGATCGCCGACGGCGTCATGCCCTCCAACGAGGGCCGCGGCTACGTCCTGCGCCGGATCATGCGCCGCGCCATGCGCCACGCCCACCTCTTGGGCGCGGCCGAGCCCTTGATGCACCGGCTCGCGCCCACCCTCGTGCAGCAGATGGGCGAGGCCTATCCGGAGCTGAAGCGCGCAGAGCCCGCCATCGTCGACACCCTGCGCCAGGAGGAGGAGCGGTTCCGCCGCACGCTGGGCCGCGGCATGAGCCTGCTGGACGAGGCGACCGCCGGCCTCGCCGAGGGTGACGTGCTCTCCGGCGAGACCGCCTTCAAGCTCTACGACACCTACGGCTTCCCGCTCGACCTGACGCAGGACGCGGTGCGCGCCAAGGGCCTGACCGTCGACCTGGCCGCCTTCGACGCGGCCATGGCCCGCCAGCGGGAGATGGCGCGCGAGAACTGGACCGGCTCCGGCCAAGTCGCCGCGGCCGCCGAGTGGTTCGCCATCCGCGAGCGGGTCGGGGCCACCGAGTTCATCGGCTACGACGAGGCCGAGGCCACCGGCCAGGCGCTCGTGCTGGTCGAGGACGGCCGCGAGGTCGACGGCGCGCTCGCCGGCGCCAAGGTGCAGGCGGTGTTCGACCGCACGCCCTTCTACGCCGAGAGCGGCGGCCAGGCCGGCGACACCGGTGAGGTCGAATGGGAGGGTGGACGGGCCCGCGTCACCGACGTCCAGAAGCAGGCTGGCGACCTCTTCGTCCACGATCTGGAAATCCTGGAGGGCACGCTGAAGCCCGGCGACCGCGCACGGCTGGCGGTCGACCCGGAGCGCCGGCTCGCGACCAAGGCCAACCATTCGGCGACCCACCTGCTGCACGCCGCGCTGCGCAGCGTGCTGGGCCCGCACGTCACCCAGAAGGGCCAGATGGTCGACGGCGAGCGCATCCGCTTCGACTTCAGCCACGGCCAGCCGCTGACGCCGGACGAGATCGACCGCATCGAGGCGGAGGTGAACGCGGTCGTGCGCCAGAACCTTCCCGCCGAGACCCAGCTGATGCCGGCCAAGCAGGCGATGGCCGCCGGCGCCATGGCCCTCTTCGGCGAGAAATACGGCGACGAGGTCCGCGTGCTGACGCTCGGCAAGGCGCTGGGCGGGCCAAACGCCGAAAAGAACGGCCCCTATTCCGTCGAGCTGTGCGGCGGCACCCACGTCGCGCGCACCGGCGACATCGCGCTCTTCAAGATCGTCCAGGAGCAGGGCATCGCTGCGGGCGTGCGCCGCATCGAGGCGCTGACCGGCGAGAGCGCCCGGCGCTGGCTGCTCGACCAGGCGGCGGTCTCCAAGGGGCTGGCCGACCAGTTCAAGGTTCCCGTGGCCGAGGTTCCGGCCCGCGTCGCCGCCCTGGAGGCCCAGCGCCGCCAGCTCGAGAAGGAGCTCTCCGAAGCCAGGCGCCAGCTCGCCATGGGCGGCGGCTCGGGCGGCGGGGCGGCGGCCGGTCCCGAGGAGATCGGCGGCGTCAAGGTCATGGCCCGGGTCATGGACGGCGTCGGCGGCAAGGACCTGCGGCCCATCGTCGAGCAGTTCCGCAAGCAGGTTCCCGACGGGGTGATCGCCCTGGTGGGCCAGGCGGAGGGCAAGGCCGCCGTGGCCGTCGCTGTCACCGGCGGCGCGCAATCGAAGTTCAACGCCGTCGACCTGACCAAGGCCGCGGTGCTGGCCATGGGCGGCCAGGGCGCGGGCGGCCGGCCCGACTTCGCCCAGGGCGGCGCCCCCGACGGCGCCAAGGCCGGCGAAGGCCTCGCCGCCGTCAAGGCCCTGATCGGGGCTTAGCCGGCCGGTCAGTACCCGGTGTAGACGCAAACCTTGTTGCCGGCCGCGTCGCGGACGTAGGCGCCGTAGAAGCCGCTGGTCGCCTCGGGCGGGCGGTAGCCGGGCGCGCCCTCGTCGGTTCCGCCGTTGGCCAGCGCCGCCGCGTAGGCCGCCGCCACGGCCTCCTGGGTGTCGGCCTTGAAGGCCACCATGATGCCGTTGCCGCCGCGCGCCGGCTGGCCGTCGAAGGGCTTGCAGATCCCGACCCCCGGCGCGCCCTCCTTGCCGTAGAAGGCCCAGCCGCCGTCCAGCGGCCCGCGCGCATAGCCGACCTGGCCCAGCACCGCGTCCCAGAAGGGCAGGGCCGTCTCCACGTCCGGCGCGCCGATGGTGATGTAGCCGATGGTCATCTGGTCCTCCTCGTCTCTGCCGGCATCATATTCGTCCCCACGAACAAATCAAGAACTTGACTTCGGAGCCGGTGTGATGTTCTTCTTATGTTCATGGGCGAGAGAACCTTTAGGATGGTCCGCCAGCTCAGCGAGCTCGCCGACCGCGGCGTCGAGTTCGCGCAGCACCTGCGCCTCCATGTGGAGCGCGCGGAGACACCTCAGGCCAAGGCCAGGCTGGCGGCCGCCTATCTGGCGATCGCCCGGTCGGTGCGCCACTCAGTGGCGCTGGAGGTCAGGCTGATCCGTGAAGCGCGCGGACGAAGCGTCCTGCCCAGGCGACGCACGACCTCGCGCGACGATCCCGACGCGCCGGCGGCGGCGGCCGTTCCGCCGGACACGGTGAAGCATTGAGGTGCGGAAGCGCCTTACGCCGCCAGCGCCTTTTCCAGGTTCGCGGCCACCTTGTCGATGAAGCCCTCGGTGGTCAGCCACCCCTGGGTATCGCCGACCAGCAGCGCCAGGTCCTTGGTCATCGAGCCTGACTCGACCGTCTCGACGCAGACCCGCTCCAGGGTCTTGGAGAACCGCTCCAGCTCGGCGTTGCCGTCCAGCTTGGCCCGGTGCTCCAGGCCCCGCGTCCAGGCGAAGATCGAGGCGATGGAGTTGGTCGACGTGCTCTCGCCGCGCTGGTGCTGGCGGAAGTGGCGGGTGACCGTGCCATGCGCCGCCTCGGCCTCCATGATCTTGCCGTCCGGCGTGATCAGCACCGAGGTCATCAGGCCCAGCGAGCCGAACCCCTGGGCGACCGAGTCCGACTGGACGTCGCCGTCGTAGTTCTTGCAGGCCCAGAGGAAGTTGCCGCTCCACTTCAGCGCCGAGGCCACCATGTCGTCGATCAGCCGGTGCTCGTAGACGATCCCGGCCGCCTTGAACTTCTCGGCGTACTCCGCCTCGTAGACCTCGGAGAAGATGTCCTTGAAGCGCCCGTCATAGGCCTTGAGGATGGTGTTCTTGGTCGACAGATAGACCGGGAAGCCGCGCGCCAGGCCGTAGTTCAGGCAGGCGTGCGCGAAGTCACGGATCGAGGCGTCGAGGTTGTACATCCCCATGGCCACGCCGGCCGCCTTGAAGTCGAACACCTCGAAGTCCAGCTTGTCGCCGTTCTCGCCGACCCAGCTCATGGTCAGCTTGCCCGCGCCCGGCACCTTGAAGTCGGTGGCCTTGTACTGATCGCCGAAGGCATGGCGGCCGATGATGATCGGCTTCGTCCAGCCCGGGACCAGTCGCGGGAC
>JBJMQX010000064.1:0-10196 GCA_045802455.1 Phenylobacterium sp.
CTTCTTCCAGCCCTACACGATCCCGTCGGCCTCGATGGAGCCCAACCTCTACGAGGGCGACTACATCATCGTCTCGAAGTGGACCTACGGCTGGTCGAAGCACTCGATCCCGTTCTCGCCGCCGCTGTTCTCCGGCCGCATTTTCGACCACCCGGCGCACCGCGGCGACATCGTGGTGTTCAAGCTGCCGCGCGACAACCACACCGACTACATCAAGCGGGTGATCGGCCTGCCCGGCGACCGCATCCAGATGCAGAAGGGCGAGCTCTACCTGAACGGGGTCAAGGTGCCGCGCGTGAAGCTCGCCACCGTGCGCGAGGATTCGGGCTACGGCTTCCTGCACGACGTGACCCGCTACCGCGAGACCCTGCCGGGCGGCCCGACGTACGTCACCAACGACTTCGGTCCGGACGGCGACCTCGACAACACCGACGTCTTCGTCGTGCCCGAGCACCACTACTTCATGATGGGCGACAACCGCGACAACTCCTCCGACAGCCGCGTCTCGCCGGAAGCCGGCGGCGTCGGCTACGTCCCCGCCGAGAACCTCGAGGGCAAGGCCCAGGTCATCCTGCTGTCGTGGAAGGCGGGGGCCTCGATCTTCAAGCCCTGGACCTGGGTGATGAACATCCAGCCCAGCCGGTTCTTCACCTTGCTCCACTAAATGAACACTAGGACTGCGGCCGTCGAGGAGCTCCAGCGGCGTATCGGCCACACGTTCACCGACCGCGAGCTGCTCGAGCGCGCGCTCACCCATGCCAGCGTCGGCAAGGGCGCGGTCGTGGTGCGCGACAACGAGCGGCTGGAATTCCTCGGCGACCGGGTGCTGAACCTCTGCGTCGCCGAGCACATCATGAACGCCTGCCCCGACTACAGCGAAGGCGAGCTCTCCAAGCTGATGAGCCGCCTCGTCGACTACAAGACCTGCGCCGAGGCGGCCAAGGCCGTGGGGCTGCCCGACGCCCTGCGCCTGGACGCCAGCGCCACCAAGGTGGGCGTGCGCCGCAATGACCGGGTGCTGGGCGACGCCTGCGAGGCCCTGATCGCCGCGCTCTACCTCGACGGCGGCATGCAGACGGCCCGCGCCTTCGTCGAGCGGTTCTGGCAGGCGAAGTTCGCCGACCTCAGCCGGCCGGAGAAGGACCCCAAGACCCTGCTGCAGGAATGGGCCATGGCCCGCGGCCTGCCGCTGCCCGCCTACCGCACGGTGGGCGAGGCGGGTCCCAGCCACGCCCCGCGGTTCACCGTCGAGGTGCGCCTGCAGGGCTACGAGCCCGAGAGCGCCGAAGCCGGCGCCAAGCGCGACGCCGAGAAGCTGGCCGCCCAGGCCATGCTGGAACGCCGCCTCGCCGAGGACACCCCGAAATGACCACCCGCGCCGGCTTCGCCGCCATCATCGGCGCCCCCAACGCGGGCAAGTCGACGCTCACCAACCGCCTGGTGGGGGCCAAGGTCTCCATCGTCACCCAGAAGGTGCAGACCACCCGCTTCCCGGTGCGCGGCGTCGCCATGGAGGGCGAGGCGCAGATCGTGCTGGTCGACACCCCCGGCATCTTCCAGCCGCGCCGCCGGCTGGACCGCGCGATGATCCGCGCCGCCTGGGGCGGAGCCGCCGACGCCGACGTCACCGTCCACCTGGTCGACGCCGTGGCCGAGCTGGCGGTGGGCGAGCCCGGCGCCAAGGCCGCCGACCGCCGCGCCGTCCAGGACGTGGAATCCATCGTCGAGGGCCTCAAGGCCTCCGGCAAGCAGGCCATCCTGGCGCTCAACAAGATCGACGGCGTCAAGCGCGAACGCCTGCTGGCGCTCTCGCAGAAGCTCTTCGAGACGGGCGTCTACAGCGAGGTCTTCATGATCTCCGCGGCCGACGGTTCCGGCGTCGACGACCTCAAGGCCCGGCTCGCCGAGCTGATGCCCGAGGGGCCCTGGTTCTATCCCGCCGACCAGACCGCCGACCTTCCCGCGCGCCTGCTGGCCGCCGAGATCACCCGCGAGAAGCTCTACCTGAGGGTCCATGAGGAGCTGCCCTACGCGGCCGCCGTCGAGACCACCGCCTTCGAGGAGCGCAAGGACGGCTCGGCGCGGATCGAGCAGACCATCTACGTCGAGCGCGAGAGCCAGCGCCCGATCGTGCTCGGCAAGGGCGGCCAGACGCTGAAGTGGATCGGCCAGAAGGCCCGGGAAGAGCTCACCGAGCTGCTCGACCGGCCCGTCCACCTCTTCCTGCACGTCAAGGTCGACGAGCGCTGGGCGGACAAGCGGGAATTCTACGGCGCCGTCGGCCTCGATTTCGACGCCTGACCGTCTCGCGCTGGCCAGCGACAGCAACTTTCAGGCGAAAAATTCCACACTTCGCGCGATCAATTGACATGTCCCGCCCTGGGGATATCGTCCGCCTGTTGCAGTTGATGGGACTTTGGCGGGGGCCAGGTCGACGCGCTGCCTGAACCCCTTCTCGCGTTCCGCACGGCTGCCGGCTGCCAAGGGGGGGCGAGGTGCGCGTACCGAAGCATTGGGCATGGGCGGCATTGCCCATCGTTGTCGTGGGCGCCGGCCTCGCGGTCGCCGCCAACTACGGCACGGAATATCGCGGCTTCGCCTTCCTGGGGGCGCTGCTCCTGCTGGCCGGCGAGTTGGCGATCATCGGCTGGCTGGTCAACGACCGTCCGATCGGCGCCTTCATCGACAACCGCAACCGCATCAGCCTTTCCAAGCTGCAGGCCGGCGCCTGGACCGTCGTCGTCCTGGCCGCGCTGTCCACGATCGCCATCTACAACGTCCTGGCCCAGGGCGCGGAATCCGGGGTCACCGACCTCGACATCGCCATTCCCGGCGAGCTGCTCTTGGCCATGGGCATCTCCGCGACCTCGCTCGTCGCCGCCCCGGCGCTGCTCAGCCTCAAGGCCGATCAGCAGACCACCGACGCCGTCGTCAAGGAGGCCGACAGCCGGGTGGACTTCGACGTCCGGCCGACGGTCGGCAAGGTGCTCACCCGCCCGGCGGAGGAGGACGCCTCCTGGGGTGATCTGGTGACCGGCGACGAGATCGGCAACGCCGGCGTGCCGGACCTCGGAAAGATCCAGCAGCTCTTGATCACCGTGCTGCTGCTGGGATGCTACGTCGCCTATCTGTTCATCGACCTGTCGACCAGCGCCGCGCCGATCCACACGATGCCGGCGCTGGACAAGTCCTTCGTCTGGCTGCTCGGCCTCAGCCACGCCTCCTACCTGGCCTACAAGGCCGCCCCGCACACGAAGACGGCCTGATGGCCCGCCCGCCCGCGAAACCGCCGGCGCGGCCCCCGCGGCGCGGGCGCGGGCGCGCGGCTGCAGCCCCAGCCGCCGCTGCGCCGGCGGCCCGGCGGCCAGCCCCTCGTTCAGCCGCCGCACACCTAGCCGCGCCGCTGGCCGTGATCGGCGTCGCCGCGGCGATGGCAGGCAATCCGCTGGGTCAGCATCCGCCGCCCGCGCCCGCGCCCTCGCACACCGGAGCCGTGGCCTCGCCCGGCGTCGCTCCGGGCGGTCCGCCCGTGCCGCTGCTGGCCGCCGACAAGCCGGTCGACTGGTGGTTCGCCTACAAGTTCAGCGCGAGCGAGTTTCGGACGGACGACACGAACGCGGGCCGGGCCTGCCCGTTCGGCGGGTCGCTGCGCCACGACGCCTTCAGCCAGACCTACGCCGTGGCCAGCAGCGCCAATCCCGTCCTGACCGACGGCCCCGGACTGATCGGGACCAGCGCCGCCGACCCGTTGGGCGCGACCTTCGCCAAGATCTACCAGGGCCGGTACTATTTCGTGGTCTGGAACGACCAGTTCTACAACGATCCCCCGCGCAACGGCCCGGCCTGCGCCGCCAACCAGTGCGGCAGCCCCTGGGGTCACTCGAAGGGCGTCGTCGCCTGGGACACCGACGGGAACGGCGTCATCCTGCAGGTGACGACGCCGTCCTGGCCGGCCGCCGGCGGGTCCTTCCACCCGCGCGCCGACGGCAACACGCTGGGTTGCGTGGCCAACGACAACAACGCCTCGAACGCCCAGGACTTCTTCGCCCTGAAGCTCAGCCGCGATGACCTGAAGGCGGTGCTGAGGGGGCTCGCCGTCGCCAGCGTCTCGACCGACGTGGCCAATCCGCAGATCGTCAACACGGTGGTGGACGGTACGCCCCTGCCGCAGGACCTGGCCGCCCTGGTCACGCCGCTTGGAAAGGTGTCGAACGGCAAGGCTTACGTGGACCAGACGCTGTCCTCGGGCATCCGGATGATCGTCAAGCCTTCGGCCCTGCATGTGCCGCCGTGGCAGTTCGTCTCCTCGGTGCTGGGCGGCGAGCCGTTGCTGACCGCCACCTGGTGGGCCAATCCGCCCATCGCCTCGACCCGGCCGGGCCGCGACGTCTACTGCTGGGACGCCTCGCTCACCAGGCCGCCGGGCGAGGTGGACGTGGCCCTGGCCGGCGCCTGGGATGGTGTCGAGACGAAGTTCACCGGCGGTCCCAACCACGCCAAGATCGGCGTGTCGCTGCCCGGCGGCGCCCATCACTACGCGATCTTCGGCGACCTCAACCAGCAGGGCCAGCTCGGCAGCAAGGACGCGCCCAATGGCCCGAAGTGCGGCAGCAGCCAGAACGGGCGGGGCGGCATGTTCTTCGTCGCCGACAACCCGACGCTCGCCGCCGGGGTCGCCAGGCTGATCACCGGCAAGGTCGCCCCTTACCCGAAACAGTAGTCCGGCGACCAGCCCGCCCGGGGCCGGCGGTTACGCTCGTTTCCGCACCCTCAAATGACAGCTTTTCCGCCTCCGGTGATGCAGGATTCCCCCAACGATTGAAAATAGATAGGGCGATGGAACTCAGCCGCCCGGCCCAGGTTTCACCTCACGCTAGAGGCTCGCCACTTCGGCGGGGCTGGTGCTGAGGATAGTCTGTTATGCTGAAAACTCTACTTGCCGGCGCGACGGCGGCGCTGGCGCTGGCGGCCGCCTCGTCCGCCGGTGCGATCACCACGTTCGCCACCTATACCCAGGTCGATCCGTCGCTGAAGCCGTTCACTTGGACGGCGACCACCAGCGGCGGCGGCACGCTGACGGCGAGCAACGTGGCGGTGACCTTGAACATCGCGGGCTTCGGGACCCAGTCGGCGCTGTTCAACTTCACGGGCACGATCCCCAACGGGAATCCCGCCGTCATCGACGGCGGCGGCACGTCCTTGATCGAGACCGGCCTGAACGGCTCGTTCTCGTTCTTCAACGGGGCGACGAACCTGCTGTCGGGGAGCTTCACCAACGGCCTGCTGAGCGTGGAAGGCACGTCCGGAAACGCCCGCGCGTCGACGGTCACCGGGGACTCGATCACCTATACGTCGAGCCTCGTCCCGGCGGCGACGCTGGGCGCGCCGCGCGACTTCTCGTTCGCGCTGACGGGCGCTACGCCGTCGGCGTCGCAGACCACCGGCGGCGCCATCGGCAGCTTCGTGGCGACAGGCAGCGGCAACTTCTCGGCCACCCCGGTCGCGCGGGTGCCTGAGCCGGCCAGCTGGGCGCTGATGATCGTCGGCTTCGGCGGCATGGGCGCCGCCCTGCGCCGCCGCCGGACGAAGGTCGCCTTCGCGGCCTGAGGCCAGCGAGCCGGAGGCCTCACCGCCTCGGCCTTACCGCAAGCGGCCTAGCCGCCGCATGCAGGCAGGGACGATCGGCCCTCGCGATTTCGGTCGCGGGGGCCGTTTGTCGTTTGTCGCGCCTTGCGCCGGGATGGGCGCAGAGTGCTAAGCGGGGGCCATGGAATTCGAGGACGACGCCTTCGTGCTCTCGGCGCGCCCGTTCGGTGAGGCGGGCGCGATCGTCGAGCTGCTCACCCGCGCCCACGGCAAGTACGCGGCCCACGTGGCGGGCGGCGCGTCACGCCGGATGAAGCCGTTCCTGCAGGCCGGCGCCCCGGTCACCGCCCGCTACCGCGCCCGGGTCTCCGACCAGCTGGGCTCGGCCAGCCTGGAGGCGGCGGGGCAGGCGGGGTTCCAGGGACCAGCGGCGCTGTTCGACGACCCGCTGGCGCTGGCGGGCCTGGCCGCCGCCGCCGCGGTCGCCGCCGGCGCGCTCCCCGAGCGCGAGCCGCATCCCGGCGCCTACCTGGCCTTCGCCGCGCTCAGCGAAGCGCTGGCCGCCACCGACTTCTGGCCCGCGGTCTTCGTCCGCTTCGAGGCGGGCCTCCTGCAGGAACTGGGCTTCGGCCTCGACCTCTCCAAGTGCGCCGCCACCGGTGTCACCGACGACCTCGTCTACGTCAGCCCGAAGACCGGCCGGGCGGTCTCGCGCGCCGCCGGCGAGCCCTATCGCGACCGCATGCTGGCGCTGCCGCCCTTCCTGCTCTCCAGCCAGTCGCGGCTCGCGCCCGGCGACGTCGCCGCGGGCCTGGCGCTCACCGCCCACTTCCTCGAGCAGTTCATCTTCAATCCCCTGAACCGCCCCCTGCCGCCCGCCCGCCTGTGGCTCGTCGATCGGCTCAGCGAGGCGGGGCGGCTCTAGGCGCATGGCGTGCGGCGACGTGGCCGACGCCCGATGCAACTATGAGATGCGAATCGGCGGCCGTCCGGCGATGGTCGGGCCGTCGAGGAGCGCCGCTTCATGCCCACGTCCGCCATGGTGTTCGATCAGCATATCGCGGCGCTCATCGCCCGCATGCAGCCGGCCTCCGTGCTGGACATCGGCCCGGGCGCCGGCAAGTACGGCATGATCGTCAAGGCGCTCCGCGAGCACGGGATCAAGATCGACTCCCTCGCCGCGGTCGAGATCGACGAGAGCTACATCGAGCAGTTCAAGCTCAACGACATCTACGACGTCGTGCAGCTCGGCGACGCCTCCATGCTGCCGGACGTAGGCCCGGACGCCGAATGGGACCTGGTGATCCTCGGCGACGTGCTGGAGCACTTCCGCAAGTCCCGCGGCGTGGACCTGATCGACTACCTGTTCTACCGGACCAAATACATCGTCCTGGTGGTGCCGATCGACTACATCCAGGGCGCCTGGGAGGGCCACCACGCCGAGGCCCACATCTCCACCTGGTACCCCGCCGATTTCGCCCGCTACAAGGCCAGCTGCTTCAGCGCGACCTCCGGGTCCGGCTCCGAGATCCAGCTGATCCTGATCAACGGCCTGCGCGCCGATCCCGCCGCGGACTTCATGTTCGCCCGCGACGTGCCGGAGTCCGGCATCTTCGCTGGCTGAGCGGCCGGCATAGAGAACGTCCGGCCCGCCTCAGGCGGCGACCGTCGTGTGGCTGCTGCGCGCCACCACCACCTCGGCGGCCCCGGGGGCGGCCGGCGGCGCCGGTGGCGCCTCGGCCTGCATCGTCTCAGGCGCCCGCGGCGGCGTGCGGGCTCGCCAGCCGGAAGCGGATCGGCAGCCGGATGTCCTCGCCGCGCTTGGGGCCGCCCTCCGGGACCTGCTCGCGGGCCTCGAAGAGATCGGCGAGCTTCAGGGCCGCGGCGCCGAAACCCGCGCCCTCCGGCGTCTCGCGCAGCACGCCGCAATCGGTGAGCTTGCCGGTGGCGGCCACGTGGCAGTGGAGCACGACGTCGCCCTCCACGCGCCCCTTCTGCGCTTCGGCGGGGTAGACCTTCGCCAGGTCCTCCGCGCCCGGACGCCGCGACCAGTTCGGCGACTGCAGATAGGCGGCGAGCCTGGCCTCCGGGGTGGCCTGGGCCTGCGTGACCTGGCTCACCGGCTGTATCGAGGCGCCGCCCGTGACCGGGCTGCGCGCGATGGGCTGGCCGCCCGGACCCGCCTCGGCCGGCGCCGCCCGTGCGGGGCCCGCGCCCGGCCGGCCCGGCGGGAACTCGCGGCCCGTGCTGGCCGGGTCGAAGACGACCGTCAGGTTGGCGCGGCTGCGGCCCAACCCCCCGGGGACCCCCTCTGGGATGGCGAACTGATAGTAGCGGCTGACCGCCACCGCGGCGGCGCCGAAGGCGGCGCGCACGCCATCGTCGACCGCCGCGCCGGGCGGCGCCTGAACCTGAGTCTCCCCGGCGGCGCAGGCCACGAGCAGGCCCTCGCCGGTCATCCGGCAGTGGATGGCGACCCCGGCGGTCACGCCCGCCTTCAGGGCCGCCGGCGGGTAGTGCCGCATCACGTCCGCGTGCGTCGGCAGGGCCAGCCAGACCGGCTCCTGGACGATCTTGCAACCGCCGCCGCTGAGCTCGAGCGCGCGGTCGCAGGTGTAGTCGGGGTGCAGCGCATTGCGGGCCTGGGCTTCCTGGCGCTCTTCCGGGCCCGGCCCGGTGGGCTGGGGCTCCGCAAGCGCGCGCGGTCCCGGCTGGGCGGCCCACGCGGCGCAGGCCGAGGCGAGCGCGACGCCGGCGGCGGCGGCCAGGCCCAGGCGCCGCGCGGCGCGGGCCGGGGAGGGGGACTTCAGCATGACGATCCGCTCCTTCAGGGGATGGGCCGCGCCGGCCGGCCAGTGGCAGCCGAGCGGCAGCGGCTGGGCGGCGATCTGGGTCTTCAGCAGCAGCTCGGCATAGGTCCGCCGCTGCGCAGGGAACCGCTCGATGACGGCTGCGTCGCAGGCCAGCTCCTGGTCGATGCGGGCCAGCCGCACGCCCAGGTGCGCCAGCGGATTGAACCAGCAGGCGCACTGCAGGGCGCAGGCCAGCGCATTGGCCGTCGCGTCGCCGTGCGTCAGGTGGATGGCCTCGTGCGCCAGGATCAGCGCGCGCTCGTCCTCGCCGAAGCGAGCCTCGAAATCGGCCGGCGTGACGATCCACGGGCGAAAGGCGCCGACCAGCGCGGGACCCACGCCGGGATGCTCGGCGCGCCGCCGCCGCCCGCCCTCCGGGCGCAGCCGGCCCAGCGAGCGCATGAACCGCGCCTGGCTGGCCGCCAGCAGGCCCGCCGCCGCCGCCGCGCCCGCGAGCCAGACCGCCAGCGCGATCGCGCCCTGGTCCGGGCCGTGGGGTCCGGCTGGCGCGGCCTGGAACACCTCGGCGGTGGCGACCACGTCGGCCACGATCGGCGGCAGCGGCGCCTGGCGCGCCGGGTGGGGCAGCAGCACCGCGCCGGCCGCCAACAGCGGCGCGAGCCACAGCGCATAGGCCGCCCGCGCCCCGAACCGGCTCCGCACCGGCCGACGGATCGCCGCTGCCAGCAGCACCACCGCGCCCCCTGCGAGGTTGGCCGCGATCAGGCCGGACAGCACGCCCGCGATCATGGCTCCAGGTCCTCGATCAGCGTCTTCAGTTCGGCGATGTCCTGGGCGCTCAGCTTGCCGCCCTCGGAGAAATGGCTGACCAGCGGCGCCAGCCTGCCCTCGAACAGCCGGTCCAGCAGCCCCTGGCTCTCGGCGCCCACATAGTCCGCCCGCGCCAGCCGGGGCCGGTAGAGATACCGCCGCCCGTCCTTGGCCGCCGCGATCGCGCCCTTCTTCAGGAGCCGGTTGATCAGCGTCTTGACCGTGGCCTCGCTCCAGCCCTGCGGCCCCGCCACCTGCGCGGCGACATCCTCCGCCGCCAGCGGGCTTTCCCGCCACAGCGCCTCCATCACCACGCTCTCCGCCGCGCTGATCTTCATAAACGTTTACGCCCGTAATCGTCCCCTATCGATTACACGGGTAAACGATCCCGTCAACTACCTCCCCCAATGCGGCAGCATTGGCGGGAGGGGGACCGCTCGCCGAAGAGCGAGTGGTGGAGGGGGCGAGCCACATCCGCCGAGCCCCTGACAGCCAGTCGAACCGCTGCGCTCCCGGCTCGCCCCCTCCACCATCGGCTCTGCGGCCGATGGTCCCCCTCCCGCCGCCGCTGCCGCGGCGGGGGAGGTAGGGTAAGGTGCGATTCCCATGAACGACATCACCCTCCCGCCCCCCGACGCGCCCCCGCCCGACGAGCCCGGCGTCATCAACGAGCCGCTGACCGAGGCGCTCTCCCGGCGCTACCTCGCCTATGCGCTCAGCGTCATCACCGACCGCGCGCTCCCCGACGTGCGCGATGGGCTGAAGCCCGTGCAGCGCCGCGTGCTCTACGCCATGCGCGAGATGCGCCTCGTCCCGGACGCCGCCGCCCGCAAGTGCGCCAAGGTCGTGGGCGAGGTGATGGGCGGCTATCACCCGCACGGCGACCAGTCGATCTACGACACCCTCGTGCGCATGGCCCAGGACTTCGCCCAGCGCTATCCGCTGGTCGACGGCCAGGGCAACTTCGGCAACATCGACGGCGATAAC
>JBJMQX010000065.1:0-14241 GCA_045802455.1 Phenylobacterium sp.
CGACTACCGCTACTTCCCCGACCCCGACCTGCTGCCGCTGGAGCTGGATCCCGCCTGGGTCAAGGCGATCGAGGCGAGCCTTCCGGAGCTGCCGGACGCCAAGAAGGCGCGTTTCCAATCGCAGTACGGGCTGTCCGCCTATGACGCCGGCGTGCTGATCGCCGACCAGGCCAAGGCCGACTTCTACGAGGCGGCTGCGGAAGGCCGCGACGCCAAGCTGGTGGCCAACTGGGTGACCAACGATCTTGCCGCCCGGCTCACCGCCGGCGGGCTGGAGATCGCCGAAAGCCCGATCGATCCCGCAGGCGTGGCCGAGCTGGTCCGGCTGATCGAGGAGGGCGTGATCTCCTCCAAGATCGCCAAGGACGTGTTCGAGCGCATGTGGGCGGGCGAGGGCACGGCCTCCGAGGTCGTCGAGAAGCAGGGCTTGAAGCAGGTCTCCGACACCGGCGCGCTGGAAGCCATCATCGACCAGCTGATCGCGGACAATCCCGGCCAGGCGGCGCAGGTGAAGGAAAAGCCTCAGGCCATCGGTTGGTTCGTCGGCCAGGTGATGAAGGCGACCGGCGGCAAGGCCAACCCAGGCGTGATCAACGAGATGCTGAAGGCCAAGCTCGGCGGCTAGGCCTCAGTACGGCACCACGTCGAAGACCTGGCCGGTGGCCTGGGAGACCAGCGCCATGCCGCCGGGCACGCGCATCCACTGATAGCCGCGCGGCGCCGAGCGCAGCCGGTAGCGGCTGGGATCCTCGATCGGCGCGCCGCCCTGCGGGCCGAGATAGCCGCCACGGCGCGGCGGGGCGTAGGCCTGCGGCGGCGGCCCGTAGCCACGCGGCTCGCTGCGCTCGTAGCGGGGATCATAGCGGGGTTCGTAGCGCGGCTCGCCACGATCGCCCCTCTCGCCGCGGTCCCAGCGACCGCCGCCGGGAGGCTCGCCGCCGCGTTCCCAATGCCCACCGCCCGGTCCGCGGCCTTCAGGAGGGCCCCGGCCTTCGCCGCCGCCGCGCCAGCCACCGGGCGCGCCGCCGCTCCAGCGGCCTTCGCCGCCACGGCCGCCGCCTTCGTCGTGATGGTCCTTCGCCATGGCCTGGCCGCCCACGGCCAGGGGTGAGGCCGCGATGGCCAAGGCTGCGGCGAGGGCAAGCAGGCGTCGCATGGCGCCGATCATCCTCAATAACGCGTCCTCGGTCGATGCCGGTTCTAACGATCCCATCTGAACTTCGGCTGAACGGCTTCGCCATGAGGAGCCGCTTGTCAGCGGCCGCCGCCTAGCCATCTATCGCAGACGGGCGGCCACCCTAGCAGCCGCCGGCGGGAGGAATAATGGCTCAGCCGATCGAGGTTCATTACTGGCCGACACCCAACGGTCACAAGGTGACTATCGCGCTGGAGGAGATGGGTCTCCCGTACGAGATCAAGCCGGTGAACATCGGCCGCGGGGACCAGTTCAAGCCCGAGTTCCTGGCGATCAGCCCCAACAACCGGATGCCGGCGATCGTCGATCCGGACGGGCCGGACGGCAAGCCGATCTCGATCTTCGAGAGCGGGGCCATCCTTCAGTACCTTGGCCGCAAGACCGGCCAGTTCTACGGCGCGCCTGGGCCCGCCGGCGATCGGACGCGCGTCCAGATCGAGGAGTGGATGTACTGGCAGATGGCCAACCTGGGCCCGGTCAGCGGGCACGGGAACCACTTCCGCAACTATGCGCCTTCGATGACCAGCGATCAGCGCCACCTGGCCTATGGCGCCATCCGCTTCACCAACGAGGCGGACCGGCTCTACGGCGTCCTGAACGGGCAGCTGAAGGACCGGGAGTTCATCACCGGCGACTATTCCCTCGCCGACATGATCAACTGGCCCTGGATCGGGGCCTGGCGGATCCTCGGCGTCAATTTCGACGACTTCCCGCACGTGAAGGCCTGGTGGGAGCGGATCCGGGAGCGCGAGGCGGTGAAGCGCGCCATCGCGAAAGGGGACGACGTGCGTCGCGGCCCCGGGCTGGGGGACTCCGGCAAGGCGGCGGAAGAGGCGCGCAAGATGCTCTTTGGCCAACGCGCCCGCAGAGGCTGACGGCTAGCCCGGCCGAAAGCCTGACCAAGACCCTAACGGCGGCGGCCTGTCCCGGCCTGCAACATGAAGGACGGACAACGGCGAACTTAACCATGTGTTCAGCGCGAGCCTGCTTTTCTTAGCCGCGATAGGGCCGGAGTGCGGCGCCAGAACGGGGCCGCGGCCGACCTGTAACAGGGACAACGGTCATGCTTGCTCAACTGCAAGTCGCCAATCCAGGCCTGCCGCTGCCGGGCCCGGACGCCAGTGGGGACGAACTGTTCCGGCTGGGGCTGCTCTATTCCACGGGCCAGGGCGGCGCGCCGCTCGACTACGTGTCGGCCCACATGCTGTTCAACCTCGCCGCGATGCGCGGCTCGGTGGAAGCCAAGGTCTACCGCAAGGAGCTCTCCGAGGAGATGGCGTCCGACGAGGTGGCCGAGGCCCAGCGTCAGGCCCGCGAGTGGCTGGCCCACGGCTGAGGCCGGTCGGCGTCTCTGCTCAGAGGCTCTGGAGCTCCGGCTCCAGGCCGTCGGCGACCCGCTCGGCGTCAAGCGGCGCTCGGTCAGACAGTCCGTCGAAGAAGTAGCGGACGTCGACCTGGAGCACGGCCGAAAGCTTCCAGAGGACGGCGGCCGACATGCGATTGGCCGCGCTCTCGTATTTCTGAACCTGCTGGAACCTGATCCCCAGCGCCTCGCCCACGTCCTGCTGGGTGAGGCCGAGGGCCCGGCGTCGCCAACGCAAGCGCCTGCCCAGGTGAACATCCACGCGTTCTGACATGCTGAAGCCCCCAACTCGCTTCCGTCCCATCCCGTATAACACGGAATTCGAACGATGGTTCACAAAGCATGAACGCGCGCCGTGCGGCGCAGGCTGCGACCCGCATGGGGCGCCTGAGGCGCGGAACAGGATGGCGGTGACGGAGGGATTCGAACCCTCGATACCCTTTCAGGTATGACGATTTAGCAAACCGTTGCCTTCAGCCACTCGGCCACGTCACCTTGCTGTTTCCGCTGGGGTTTTCTCCCCACCCCTTGGGCCGCTTACCGGCCGGTTCTGCTGGACGCGCCGGAGGCGTTCCCAAAGGGAGGGCACTCCATATCGAAAGTGTCCCGCTGCCGCAACGCGTGCTGGCGGCCCGCTCCCGACCAGCGCCGGGTTCGCCAGCGGGCGCGCGCGAGGGCAAGCGCTCGCCTCGTCTCAATTTGTCGTTGTCCGCCCGCGTTTCTATGCTGCCCCGATGTCCCTCGACGCGATGTTCAAGCAGGCCAACGCCGCCACCGAAGCTGGCCGGTGGGCCGACGCTGAACGCGACTACAAGGCGCTCATCCGCCTCAAGCCCGCCTGGGCCTTCCACAATCTGGGCGTCATCTACTCACGGACCGGGAGGTTCGCTGAAGCCGAGGACGCGTACCGGGCCGCCCTCAGGACCGAGCCGACCCTTGCCGCGTCCCGCCACAGCCTCGCCATGCTGCTGCTTGGCGCCGGGCGCTACGCCGAGGGATGGGAGCTCTACGAGGCCCGCCGTCTGGTTCCAGGCCTCAACATCGCGACGCCGCGGCTGCCGTTCCCCGAGTGGCGCGGCGAATCTCTCGCGGGGAAGCGGCTGCTGGTCATCCGTGAACAGGGGCTTGGCGACCAGATCCAGTTCGCCCGCTTCCTCCCTCAACTCGTCTCAGCGGGCGCAGAGGTCGTCTACCTCTGTGATCCGCCCGTCGCGACCCTGTTTGGCGGGCTTGGGGTGAGCACGGTTGCGGCCCAGCCCGGCGGCTCCTACCCAGCGGCCGACTACTGGGTCTTCATCTGCTCGCTTCCGCTCCGGCTCGGCGTCACGCTTGAGGGCCTTTCCGGAGAGCCGTACCTCAGCGCCGAACCCGCCGGCCCGGGCGGGATCGGCGTCAAGGCGCGCGGCGGCGCGGCGCACGTCAACGACAGGCATCGGTCCCTGCCGCCGGAGCTGGCAAGGCGCCTGGAGCCGATGGGCCAGAGCCTCGACCCGGAAGCCACGGGCGCCCGCCATTTCGCCGACACCGCAAGCCTCATCGCCGGGATGAGCCTGGTCATAAGCGTTGACACGGCGGTCGCCCATTTGGCTGGCGCGATGGGGACGCCGACCTGGATCCTGCTCTCGCGCCTTGAGACCGATTGGCGGTGGCTCCGCGACCGTTCGGACAGCCCCTGGTACAATTCGGTCCGGCTATTCCGTCAGCCCGCGCTGGGCGAATGGGGACCCGTCCTGGACCAGGTGATTGCGGAGGTCGGCGGATAGGGGCTGGCGAAGGACGCCCGCGCCACCGCCGGTTTTCCGAATGCGCCCCAGCTAGTGGCTTGCCGCGGCCTGCGCCATGTCCCCGCCGGAGCTCCGTCCGCCATCCCCGTCGGCGCCCGAAAAATACGGCGCCTCGACGCCTGATGGGCGACGCTCGACGAAACCCTCGAAGAACTGCTGCACCTCGACCTCCAGGGCGCGGGCCAGCCGCCAGAGCATGGCTGCGGACATCCTGTTGTCGGCGCACTCGTACTTCTGGATCTGTTGGAAGCGCAGTCCCACCGCCGCGCCGAGGCTGGTCTGGGTCCAGCCCCGAAGCCTCCGCTCGTGGCGCAGGCGCTTTCCCAAATGAAGATCGATGCTGTCCGGCATGGGTTTCCCTGGCGCCGTGTACAACGCGCAAGCTTGACCTTGGTTGCGCTTGGGAAACCCCGAGAGCGCCGGTTTTGGCCTAGGCGGCGGAGGCCTCGCCGGCCCTGGCCTGCCGTGGCTCCAGCGCCCGTTCCACGGCCTTCAAAAGGGACATGATGTCGATCGGCTTGGGGACGATGCCGTCCATGCCCGCCGCCTCGTATTCCGCGACCTGGTGGGTCATGGCGTTGGCGGTGACGGCCACGATCGGCGTTCGCGCGCGCCCGGTCTCGCGTTCCAGCTCCCGGATCGCGCGGGTGGCCGCGACGCCGTCCATCACCGGCATCTGGACGTCCATCAGGATGACGTCCCAGGGCTCGCGCCGCCAGGCTTCCACGGCCTGGCTGCCATCGCCCACCAGGACCACGTCGACGCCGGCCTGCGCCAGCAGCGTCTTCAGCACCAGCTGGTTGGTGTCGTTGTCTTCGGCGGCCAGCACGCGGATCCCTGCGCCCTGGGTGCTGTCGGTGACTGTCTGGCCGGCCGGCTCGCTGCGCACCACGGGCTCGGTGGGCCGCATGGGCAGGCGCACGATGAACGTCGACCCCGCGCCGCGCTCGCTGATCGCCTCGATCGAACCGCCCATCAGGCTGCTCATCTCCCGGCAGAGGGCCAGGCCCAGCCCGGCGCCGCCGTACGGCCGGCTCAGGCTCGCGTCGGCCTGGAAGAAGCCCTCGAACAGGTGCGACAGGTTGGCCTCGTCGATGCCGATGCCGCTGTCGTCGACGCGGAACACGAGCCCCTCCGCCTCGCGCTCGACACTCAGCGTGACCCCGCCGGCTTCGGTGAACTTCACCGCGTTGTCGGCCAGGCTGTAGAGGATCCGTCGGATGCGCGCGGAATCGCCCAGATAGCTGCCGCGCGCCGCAGCCTCGATCTCGAAGGCGAATCCAAGACCCTTCTTGCGCGCCAGGGGCTCGTAGGCGGCGACCACGCCCCGGACCAGGTGCTCGAGGTCGAATTCGCCGATATCGAGCTCGAGGGCATGGCTCTCGATCTTCGAAAGGTCGAGAAGGTCGTTCAGCACCGCCAGTAGGCTCTCACTGGACCGGCGGATGATCTTCACGCGTTCCTGCTGGATCGGGGTAAGCCTCTCGCTGGTCAGCGCCTGGGCCATGCCGAGCACGCCGTTGAGCGGCGTGCGCAGCTCGTGGCTCATGGTCGCCAGGAACTCCGACTTCGCCCGGTTGGCGGCCTCGGCGGCGCGCTCCCGCTCCTCAGCCGCCTGGCGGGCGTCCATCAGCTCGGTCCAGCTGGCGGCGAGCTGGGCCCGCGCATACCAGAACTGCACGGCGAACATCAGCAGCGTGAAGCCGGCCAGCGTGGCGCCAAGCCAGTGGTGCTGGGCGAGCGCATTTCGGGCCTGGACCACGGCCACGAGGCCGAGCACCGCGACGTGAGGCGAGAGGCTGGCGAGCAATACCAGCCGCGAGCGGTAGTAGCGCATGAGGACATGCACCATCGACACGCTCATCAGGGCGAAGGCGAACATCCGTTCGACGGGCCCGCCGCGCCAGATCAGGTTCATGGCCGCGATCGCGTAAAGGCTGGTCGCAGCGATCCGCAGCAGAGGCGCGCCGATCGCGGAGAGGCGGTCCCCGTCCTGCGGATCGGCGTCCGGCCGGTCGGCGGGGCCGCGCCGCAGCAGCCAGTCCTCGAGGGTCAGCACGGCGGCCTGGGCCACGGTCCAGGCGAGCGTCAAGGGCCAGGAGACGACCGAAGTCATCGCCAGGCTGACCATGCCGAGGCCGAAGATCTGGACGACGAGATTGCGGGCTGCCTGCACGTTCAGCGCCACGGAAACGGGCGGTCGGTCGTCCAAATGACCAGGACGGCGGAACATGCCTGGCAAGCCTCCACTCAGGAGGTCGACACTGCATGCAAATAGCTGACGTCAGGTTACCGCAACTCGCGGTTGATCGGCTGGAATCAGGTGACGGCGGCGCGGGCGCGGAACTGTGGTCGATCCCATGCGCGGGTCGCCAGCACCTCCCCCATCGCGTGGGCCGCGTCCCAGGCCTGCGCATAGCCGAGGTAGAGCGGCGAAAAGCCGAAGCGGGCGACGTCCGGCGCGCGGAAATCGCCGACCACGCCGCGGGCGGCCAGCGCCTGCACGATCGCATAGGCCTCTGGATGGGCGAAGGCGACGTGCAGCCCGCGCCGGGTCGGCTCGCGGGGGCTGGCGAGCGCGAGCCCGCTGTCGCCGGCGCGGGCTTCGACCTCGCCGATGAACAGTTCCGCCAGCGCCAGGCCCTTGGCCTCGACCGTGCTGGGCCGCGCTTCCAGCTGCAGGTCGACCCCCGCCTCCAGCGCCGCCAGCGCCAGAATGCCCGGCGTGCCGGTGACCTGGGCCCGGATATCCGGGGCGGGGCGGTATCCGTCCTCGAACGCGAACGGCTCGGCGTGGCCCATCCAGCCGGTGAGGGGAGAGCGGATCGAAGCCTGGTGGCGGCCCGCGACGAACACATAGGCCGGCGCGCCCGGGCCGCCGTTCAGGTACTTGTAGCCGCAACCGACCGCCAGGTCCGCTTTGCAGCCGTTGAGGTCGCAGGCGATCGCGCCCGCCGTATGGCAGAGGTCCCAGAGCATCAGCGCGCCCCGGGCCTGCGCGGCCGCGGTGACCGCGGCCATGTCCCAGCGCAGGGCGGACTTGTAGTGCACGTGGGTCAGCACCACGACCGCGGTGTCGTCGTCGATCGCCTCGATCAGCGCCTGGGGCTGAGCCGTCTTCAGCTCCGCTCGCCCTTCCAGCAGGGCGACCAGCCCCTGCAGGGCGTACCCGTCGGTCGGGAAGTTGCCGGCCTCGGTCAGGATCGTCCGTCGTCCTGGCCGCAGGCTCAGCGCCCCGGCTGCCAGCTTGAAGAGGCTGACGGTCGTGGAGTCGGCCACCGTGACCTCGGACGGCGCCGCCCCGATCAGCCGCGCGATCTTGCCGCCGACCCTGAGCGGCGCCTCGATCCAGTGGGCGGTGTTCCAGCTGCGGACCAGCCCCTGGCCCCATTCCTCGCCCGCGACCTTCGCCAGCCGCCTGAGCGCCGCGCGCGGCGGCGGACCCAGCGAGTTGCCGTCCAGGTAGACCAGCCCCTCGGGCAGGTCGAACGCCTGCCGGAACCCCGCCAGCGGGTCGGCGGCGTCGAGCGCCACGGCCTCCTCGCGGGTCACGGTTGCGGGCTTGGTCGGTAAGGGGGCATCAAGGCGTCATAGAGCGCCCGGCCTTCCGCAGGAAGCGCGAGGGCAGGAAGGGACCGTCGTGGCGACGCGAGAGCGGCAGTTCAGATTTACCGGCGCGGAGGGCGCCGAGATCGCCGGCTTCCGGTGGCTCGACGACACCGCCACGCCGCGCGCGGTGCTGCAGGTCGCCCACGGCATGGGCGAGCACGCGCGGCGCTATCGCGAGCCGCTGGAGCCGCTGATCGCCGCGGGCTGGGCGATCTACGCCGACGATCACCGCGGCCACGGACTGACCGCTGCCGGCCCCTCTGACCTGGGCGACTTCGGCGACAACGGCGCCGAGCTGGTCGTCGAGGACCTGCACAGGCTGACGTCGCTGGCCCGCGGCGAGCATCCCGACCTGCCGATCGTGCTCCTCGGCCACAGCCTCGGGTCGTTCTTCGCCCAGGCCTATGCCTTCGACCACTCGCGGGCGATCGATGGCCTGGTGCTCTCCGGCACGGCGGCGTTCGGCGACCGCACCGGATCCGCCCGCCGGCTGGACGAGGTCAGGGTCGAGGGCGAGGTTCCGCGCACGCCCTTCGATTGGCTGTCGCGCGATGCGGCCCAGGTGGACGCCTACATCGCCGATCCGCTGTGCGGGTTCTCGCGCAAGCCGAACGCCGCCGACAGTTTCGCCCGCGTCGCCGCCCGGCTGAAGGACCCGGCCGAGATCGCCAGGATCCGCAAGGACCTGCCGATCTACGTGTTCGTGGGCGACAAGGACCCGATCAACCAGCACCTGGCGCTGCTGACGCCGCTCGTCGATCGCTACCGCGACGCCGGCCTGAGCGACCTCACGGTCAAGGTCTATCCCGGCGGGCGCCACGAGATGCTGAACGAGACCAACCGCGATGAGGTCGTCGCCGACCTCACCGCCTGGCTGGAGCGTGTGGCGCGCGGCTGAGCGGCGGCCTTAGGTTTTCGGCTGGTCCTTGCGCTCCGCCTTGTCGCCGCGGGTCGCGCCGTCCGCTGTCGACTGCACCTGCGGCGGCTCCTTGCCGAACTCCGCGCCTTGCGCCGCCTGGCCCGAGGTCGACCCGTCCGTGGCTGCGCTGCTGCGCTCGCCGCCGGCCCCGGTCTGCGACATCGCCGGGTCGGCGGACATGTTGAGGCTGGGGTCGAGCATGCCGGAGGGCCGCGGTCCCGTGCCGCTGGAATAGCCGCCGGTGTAGCCGCCGGAATGGGTGCTGCGGTCGCCGGCGTAGCTGACGCCGGGGGCCACGGTCGTGTCGCGCACCCCGCCGGTCATGGTCTGCCGCGAGCGCCAGTCCTGGAAGCTCTGCCCGAAGCTGGTGCGCCGCTCGTCGCGGAACCGCCGATAGTCCTCGTCGTACTGCCGGTGCTGGGCGCGCCGCCAGTCCTCGTAGTCGCGATCGTGATTGCGCATCTGCTCGTCGCGCCAGGAGACGTAGTCCGGGTCGTACTCGTGGCCTTGCGGCGGTCGGTAGGCGTAGTCCGCGGGCAGGCCGTAGCGCTCCGTCCCGCGCCGGTCCTCGTCCTGCGACCACTGGCTGCGCCGCCCGCCGGCCTCGATGCCGTACTCCTGGCCCGTCGGGTCGGGTCGGCGGCCATAGTCGGCCCGATCGCGATCGAAACGGGCGCGGTAGCGCTCCCGGTCCGCACGGCCCCGCTCGTCGTCCTCGTCAAAGGCGCGACGCTCGTCAGGCCGCCCGCGGTAACCGCCTTCCGGGCGGCCATAGCGGCCCGGCTCGCGCTGGTCGAAGCCCCAGTTGTCGTTGCGGTTGGCCATGGCGCTGGTCCTTTCGTCTTTCAGGGTCCGGTGCTGGCTGAACGGACGCGCGGGAGCGCCGTTCCGCCGCATTCTCGACCCCGTGTCTGCTGGACTTGGCGGGCCCTAGCCGCGTCCGACCGCGGCCATGGGTTCCAGCGCCATCACGTCGGTGGCGTCGTCGGCGTCCATGATCTTCAGCAGTCGCGCCCGCGCTCGGTTGACGCGGCTCTTGATCGTGCCCAGCGCACAGCCGCAGATCTCGGCCGCCTCCTCGTACGAGAGCCCCGCCGCGCCCACCAGGATCAGCGCCTCGCGGTGCTCGGGGGGAAGCTGCTGCAGGGCCAGCTGCAGCGAGCGCATGGCGACGGTCCAGTCCTGGGTGGGCGGCGATTTCAGCGTGCCGGCGTATTCGCCGGCCTCGTCGCGGACCTCGCGGCGGCGGCGCAGCACGTGGGTGTAGTAGGTGTTGCGCAGGATCGTGAACAGCCAGGCGCGCAGGTTGGTGCCGGGCTCGAACTTGTCCCGGTTGGTCCAGGCCTTGATCAGGGTGTCCTGCACCAGGTCGTCCGCATCGGAGCCGTTGTGGCTCAGGGACCAGGCGAAGGCTCGAAGCGCCGGGATCAGCCCGACAACCTCATCGCGCCAGTTGGGGGTCGCGGTCGTGGCGTCCGCGGTCATGGCGTCTACGAACTCCGCTAGCCGCGGCAGGTGGGGCCGCACCTGCCCTTCCGGCGGTCGGATGAACGCCAGCCCCTGGCATCCGTTCCGGCGCGGCGAGGCGGCAACCACCGGTTTTTCTGAACGATGTTCCACGGGCGCCTTGGCGCCGCGCGTCGGAATGCCTAGGTGGCGTTCGGCGGGGGAGGCGCGTCCGGTCATCGGCGCGCGGAGAGGAGGCCTATGAGCCAGTCCCCGAGGGGCCAGGCGGACGATCCGCAGTCGCTTGGCCAGCCCGGCGCGCCGGCGGCCCAGCGCGCGCCGACCACGGCCTTGCACCGCTACCGCGCCGTGCGGCAGGCGACGCTGGCGCTCACCCGCTCGCTCACGCCCGAAGACCAGCTCGCCCAGTCGATGCCGGACGCCAGCCCGACGAAGTGGCACCTGGCGCACACCACCTGGTTCTGGGAGACCTTCCTGCTGGTCCCGAACCTCGCGGGCTACAAGGTCTTCGACCCGCGCTTCCACTACCTGTTCAATTCCTACTACGAGGCCCTGGGTCCGCGGCAGCCGCGGCCGGAGCGTGGGCTGTTGACCCGGCCGTCGCTCGACGACGTCGTCGCTTATCGGACCCACGTGGACGCCGCGATGGGCCGCCTGCTGGGCGAAGGGCGCGAGGACCTGGCGGCGCTGCTCGACCTCGGCCTGGCGCACGAGGAGCAGCATCAGGAGCTGATCCTGATGGACATCCTGCACCTCTTCGCCCAGTCGCCGCTCAGCCCGGCCTACGCGCCGCCGCGGGCTGCGCCGCCCTCGCGCGCGCCCGAGCCGCTGGAATTCCTCCGTTTCGAGGGCGGCCTGGTCGAGATCGGCCACGCTGGCGAGGGGTTCGCCTTCGACAACGAAGGCCCGCGCCACAAGGTCTGGCTGGAGCCTTTCGAGCTCGCCGACCGGCTGGTGACCAACGCCGAGTGGCTGGCCTTCATGGCGGACGGCGGCTATCGGCGCCCCGAGCTCTGGCTCGCCGAAGGCTGGGCGCGCGCCCAGGAGGAGGGCTGGGCCGCGCCGCTCTACTGGCGCGAGGGCGAGGAGGGCTGGAGCGAGATGACCCTCCACGGGCTGCGCCCCATCGATCCCACCGCCCCGGTTGGCCACGTCGGCTTCTACGAGGCCGAGGCCTATGCCGCCTGGGCCGGCGCCCGCCTGCCGACCGAGGCCGAATGGGAGCACGCCGCCCAGGACCTGCCGATCGCCGGCAACCTGCTGGGCTCGGGCCGGCTGGAGCCGGCCGCCGCGCCGCCCGCCGCCGGCCTCGCCCAGATGTTCGGCGACCTCTGGGAATGGACCCGTTCGGCCTACCAGCCCTATCCCGGGTTCCGGCCCGCCGCCGGCGCGGTCGGCGAGTACAACGGCAAGTTCATGGCCGGCCAGTTCGTGCTGCGCGGCGGCGCCTGCGTGACGCCTTCGGGGCACGTACGCGCGAGTTACCGCAACTTCTTCTACCCGCAGCAGCGCTGGATGTTCTCCGGCGTCAGGCTGGCGCGCGACGCCGCGCCGGATGGCGCCGTGGACGTGGAGACCTTCCGGGCCGACGTGCTGGCGGGCTTGGCCAAGCCGCAGAAGGCCATCCCTCCGAAATACTTCTACGACGCCGAGGGCTCGCGGCTGTTCGAGGCGATCACCGAGCTCGCGGAGTACTATCCGACGCGGACCGAGATCGCGCTGCTGCGGGATATCGCCCCGGAGATCGCCCGGATCATCTCGCCCGGCGCGGCCCTCGTGGAGTTCGGCTCGGGCGCCAGCGTCAAGACCCGCCTGTTGCTGGACGCCGCGCCGCAGATCGCGGTCTACGCTCCCATCGACATCAGCCGCGCGGCCCTGGACGCCGCCGCCGCCGCGATCCGACGGGACTATCCGAAGCTGACGGTGGCCCCGCTGCTCGACGACTTCACCCGCGCGCTGTCGCTGCCACAGGCGGCGCAGGGGCGGCCGGTGACCGGGTTCTTCCCCGGCTCGACGATCGGCAACTTCACGCCCGAAGAGGCCCGCACCTTCCTGGTCGCCGCCCGGCGGCTCCTTGGGGAGGGCGCCCGCTTCCTGGTCGGCGTCGACGTGGTCAAGGACGAGAAGACGCTGGTCGCCGCCTACGACGATGCTCTGGGCGTGACCGCGGCGTTCAACAAGAACCTCTTGGCCCGCATCAATCGCGAACTGGGCGGCGACTTCGATCTGGACGCCTTCGCGCACCGGGCGCTGTGGAACGCCGTCGACAGCCGCATCGAGATGCACCTGGAAAGCCGCAAGGCCCAGACCGTCCGCGTCGCCGGCCAGGCCTTCCGCTTCACCAAGGGCGAGACCATCCACACCGAGAACTCGGCCAAGTTCACCGTCGAGGGGCTGGCCGCGCTCGCGCAAAAGGCGGGCTGGCGCCTGGAGCAAAGCTGGCAGAGCGCCAATCCCGCCTTCGCGGTGGTGTCGCTGATGAGCTAGGGCGTCGTCGTCGCCCTGCTCAGTCTAGGCTTCGCGGCCCCGCGTGCGCCCGCCGCCACGGCTCGCTTCGCCACCCTTGCGGCCGGCCGAGGCGGCGAGGTCGCGGTCCTTCGCGAAGCTGCGCTTCTCGCCGGGCACGCTGGCGCCGCCCTTGCGGGCGATCTCGCGGCGGCGCTCCGGGTTCATGGCCGCAAAGCCGCGACGGGCGCGGGGCTTGCCGGTGTCAACAGTGGGCATGGCTTGGGAACTCCTCGGGGGACGGGTGGGCTCTAGCGAGGCGTCGGCTTGCGGGCGCTCGTCAGGCGTCCGGGCCGTGTCCGCGTGCTGCGCGCGCGGGTCCGAGCGGTCTTGCGGGGGGAGCTTTGAATCCGGCTCAGGCATGACGTCTCGCTGGCGTTGCAATGGGCAAACCAACGAAACGCAGCCAAGGTTGCGTCAATTGGGCGTTGTTATTCCCGGCGTAGGGCCTCGATCGGATCCAGCCGGGCGGCGCGCCAGGACGGGTAGGCCCCGAAAATCAGTCCGACGACCATCGAGAATCCGAGCGCCAGCGGCCCGGACCAGGGGGGCACGGCTGACGGCCAGGAACCCAGCTTGGCGATGCCCATGGCGCCCAGCACACCGAGTGTAAGCCCGATGAGGCCGCCGCTCAGCGACAGCACAACCGCTTCGAGCGCGAACTGGATCAGGATGTCGGAGCGCCGGGCCCCCAGCGCCATGCGCAGGCCGATCTCCCGCGTCCGCTCCGTCACGGCCACCAGCATGATGTTCATGATGCCCACCCCGCCCACCAGCAGCGTCAGCAGCCCCAGCCCCAGCACCACCCCGTAGAGCGCGCCGGTGACTTTCTTGTAGAGATCCATCAGCTGCTCGGGCCGGCTGATGGCGAAGTCGTCCGGCCTGTCATTGGGGATGTCCCGGGCGCGGCGCAGGATGCCCCGGAGCTCGTCCTCGGCGGCGCCCATGTTCTCCGGCGCGTCCACCCCGACGATGAGCTGCATGGAGCGCTTCTTGCCGTAGTGCGCCAGCAGCGTCTTGTAGGGGATGAGCACCGAGCGATCGAAGTTGATCACCAGCGCCTTGCCCCGCGGGGCCAGCGTGCCGATGACGCGGAAGGGAAAGCCGTCCAGCTGCACGGTGGAGTGGGTGGCCAGGCCGCCCGGAAACAGCGTGTTCACCACGTCCGCGCCCAGCACCACCACGGGCAGGGCGTTGGTGTCATCCATCTGCGACAGGAAGCGCCCGCTCTGCAGCGTGTAGCCGGAGACGTCCAGGTACTCCTCGGTGGCGGCGACGAGCATGACCGAGGGCAGGCGCGCCTCCCGGAAGGACACCTCGGCCTGCAGCGTGGTGAAGGGCGCCACGGTGCTGGCATAGGTGGACTGCTTGCGGATGGCCTCCACCTGCTTGAAGTCGA
>JBJMQX010000066.1:0-30639 GCA_045802455.1 Phenylobacterium sp.
GTGCTCGCGCGGCTTGCCCTCCTTCTCGGCCTCCATGTAGGGCAGCAGGTAGGCCACCGCCTGCTTCATCACCCGGGCCGACTTCACCACCTGCGGCAGGAACATCTTGCCCGCGCCGAACAGGTCGCCGACCACGTTCATCCCGTCCATCAGCGGGCCTTCGATGACGTGCAGCGGCCGCTCGGCCTTGGCCCGCGCCTCCTCGGTGTCGGCCTCGATGAAGTCGGTCAGGCCGTGCACCAGGGCATGCGCGATCCGCGCCTCGACCGGGCCCTCGCGCCAGGCCAGGTCCGGCCCCTTGGCCTCGCTCTTGCCGCCCTTGTACTTGGGCGCGAGCTCCACCAGCCGCTCGGTGTTGGTGATGTTGGTCCGCTGCGGGCGGTTCAGGATCACGTCCTCGACGGCCTCGCGCAGCTCCTCGGGGATATCGTCATAGACCGGCAGCTCGCCGGCGTTGACGATGCCCATGTCCATGCCGGCCGCGATCGCGTGGTAGAGGAAGACCGAGTGGATGGCGCGGCGCACCGGCTCGTTGCCGCGGAAGCTGAAGCTGACGTTGGAGACCCCGCCGGAGATCCGCGCGTAGGGCAGGCTCGCCTTGATCCGCCGGGTCGCCTCGATGAAGTCGACGGCGTAGTTGTTGTGCTCGTCGATGCCGGTGGCGACCGCGAAGATGTTCGGGTCGAAGATGATGTCCTCGGGCGGGAAGCCCACCTCTTCGGTCAGGATCCGGTAGGCCCGCGTGCAGATCTCCACCTTGCGGTCGGCGGTGTCGGCCTGGCCCTGCTCGTCGAAGGCCATCACCACGACCGCCGCGCCATAGCGCAGGCACGCCTTCGCCTGCTCGACGAACTTCGCCTCGCCCTCCTTCATCGAGATCGAGTTGACGATCGCCTTGCCCTGCACGCAGCGCAGCCCGGCCTCGATCACCTCCCACTTGGATGAGTCGATCATCACCGGCACGCGGGCGATGTCCGGCTCGGCGGCGATCAGGTTCAGGAAGGTGACCATGGCCGCCTTCGAATCCAGCAAGCCCTCGTCCATATTGACGTCGAGCACCTGGGCGCCTGCGTCCACCTGCTGGCGCGCGACCGAGAGCGCCGCCGGATAATCCCCGTCGGTGATCAGCTTCCGAAACTTCGCCGACCCCGTGACATTCGTCCGCTCGCCGACATTGATGAAGGTGGGTCGCATGCAATTAAAACCTGTCATCCCGGCCAACGGAGCGGCGAAGCCGCGTAGGCCGAGCCGGGACCCATAAGCACGAAAGCCTCTCGAAAACTCTCACTCGGCGCCTAACCCCTACCCCTGTCATCCCGGAAAGCGCGCAGCGCTTATCCGGGACCCATAGACTCCGCGCTTGCTGACTTCTCACGGCGCCGCCGCACCCCATCCGGAACCCTCGCGTGTATGGGTCCCGGCTCTCCGCTTCGCTGCGGCCGGGATGACAGATGTTGATGCTCTAAGCCAACTCGAACGGCTCCAGCCCCGAAAGCCGCATCGCCTTCGCCCGCTCGGGCACGGCCCGCGGCTTCAGCCCCTTCACCGCGTCGGCCACGTGGCGGATGTGCTCCGGCGTCGTCCCGCAGCAGCCGCCCAGGATGTTGACGATGCCGCGCTCGGCCCACTCGTGCAGCATGTGGCCGGTCTCGTCCGGCGTCTCGTCGTACTGGCCCATGGCGTTGGGCAGGCCCGCGTTCGGATAGGCCGAGACCAGCGTGTCGGCGACGCGGGAGAGCTCGGCGATGTAGGGCGCCATCAGCTCCGCCCCCAGCGCGCAGTTCAGCCCGACTGCGAAGGGCTTGGCGTGACGCACGGAGTTCCAGAACGCCTCCACCGTCTGGCCCGACAGCGTGCGCCCGGAGCGGTCGGTGATGGTGCCCGAGATCCAGATCGGCAGCGGCTCGTAGCCGTCGTCCTCGAGGTCGAGGATGGCCTTGATCGCGGCCTTGCAGTTCAGCGTGTCGGTGATCGTCTCGATCAGGAACATGTCGACGCCGCCCTCGTGCAGCGCGCGGACCTGCTCGGCGTAGGCGTCGTAGACCTGCTCGAAGGTGACCTTGCGCGCGCCCGGATCGTTCACGTCCGAGCTCATCGACAGCATCACCGGCAGGGGGCCCAGCGAGCCCGCCACGAACCGCGGCTTGTCAGGCTCCTTCGCCGTCCAGGCGTCGGCGCTCGCCCGGGCCAGCCGCGCGCCCTGGAAGTTGATGTCGCGGACCGCGCCTTGCGTCGCGTACTCGCCTTGCCCGATCGAGGTCGCCGAGAAGGTGTTGGTCTCGCTGATGTCGGCGCCGGCGCCGAAGTAGGCGTCGTGCAGCCCGGTCACGATGTCGGGCCTCGTCAGGCACAGGATGTCGTTGTTGCCCTTCAGCTGGCCCGCGTGGTCCTTGAACCGCTCGCCGCGGTAGTCGGCCTCGTCCAGCTCCTGACGCTGGATCATCACGCCCCAGGACCCGTCGAGGATCAGCACCCGCGCCTTCGCCGCCGCCTTCAGCGCCGCGATGCGCTCTTGTCTCGAACTGGCCCGCCTGGTCATGCCGCCGCCTCCTCGGTTGGCGCCTCGGTCTCCCGCACCCCCAGCACCCGGCAGATCGCGTAGGTGAGGTCGGCGCGGTTCAGCGTGTAGAAGTGGAAGTCCGAAAACCCTTCCTCGGCCAGCCGGGCGCACATCTCGGTCGCCACCGACCCCGCGATCAGCCTGCGCGTCTCGGGGTCCTGGTCCAGCCCGTCGAACAGGTTGCCCAGCCAATGCGGTAACTGGATACCGATCGGCCCGGACATCTTCTTGAGTCCCTTGAAGTTCGTCACCGGCATGATCCCCGGCGAGATCGGGATCGTCACGCCCGCCGCCCGGACCCGGTCCATGAACCGCAGGAAGCCCTCCAGGTCGAAGAAGAACTGGGTGATCGCCCGCGTCGCGCCAGCGTCGATCTTCGCCTTCAGCACGTCGATGTCGTGCTCGATCGACGGGCTCTCCGGGTGCACGTGAGGATAGAGCCCGACGCTCACCTCGAAGTCGCCGATCGCCCGGATCCCGGCGGTCAGCTCGGTCGCGTTGCAGTATCCGTCGGCCCGCGGCGTGTAGGCGCCGCCGATCTGCCCCGGCGGGTCGCCGCGCAGCGCCACGATGTGGCGGATGCCGGCGTCCCAGTAGTCCTGGATCACCTCGTCCACGTCGCCGCGGCTCGCCTCCACGCAGGTCAGGTGGGCGGCGGGCTTGAGCCTCGTCTCTTGCAGCATCCGAAGGACGGTGCGGTGCGTGCGGTCGCGCGTCGAGCCCCCGGCGCCGTAGGTCACCGAGACGAACGTCGGGTCCAGCGGCTCCAGCCGGCGGATGGCTTCCCACAGGGTCTCCTCCGCCTCGGGCGTCTTCGGAGGCGAGAACTCGAACGAGACATTCGGGCGGACAGCCAATGCGCCGCCGGCGCGCGCGACCGGCCCCAGGACCTGGTCGCCGAAATCGGTGCTGCGGCGTCTCATGCGGCCCTGCCCCAAGCTGCTTTCCTGTGTCGCGCCCGCGCCCGTTCGGCGGTCCAGATCTTGACGGTCAGCCCCTGCTTGCGGGCGGGCGGCAGCGCGGTCACCCGCACCTTGCTCAGGCCGGCGTCGCCCAACCAGCGGGCCATCTCCGCCTCGCTGAAGCCCAGCCGACGGTGCTGGTGCTGCTCGCGCAGGAACTCCAGGCCGTGCGGCGCGAAGTCGGCGATCACCAGCTTGCCGCCCGGCGCCACGATCCGCGCGGCTTCGCGCACAGCCGCGGCCGGATCGGTGAGGTAGTGCAGCACCTGGTGCACGACTACGAGATCGGCGCTCTCGTCGGGAAGACGGGTTCCGAAGATGTCGCCGTGACGCAGCTCGCAGCGCGCTAGGCCCGCCTCGCTGACGCGGGTCCGCGCCAAATTCAGCATCTGCTGCGACAGGTCCAGCCCGACCGCGCGCTCGGCGTGCGGCCCGAGCAGGGTCAGCATCCGCCCCGTGCCAGAGCCCAGGTCCACCAGCTTCTGGAACGGCCCAGGCCCTGCGGCCTGCAGGATCGCGGCGTCGACATCGGCGTCTGAGACATAGAGCGAGCTGATCTCGTCCCAGCGCGCGGCGTTGCGCGCGAAATATTCGCCGGCGTCGTTCGCCCGCTCCGCCCACACCGCCGACAGGCGCTCGACGTCGCGCTGCAATACGGGGTCGGCCGGATCGATGCGGGACAGCACCTCGGCGGTCAACTCATCGGCATGGCCGGCGCGGGCCAGCCGGTAGAACACCCACGCGCCGTCGGGAAACCTCTCCACAAGGCCGGCCTCGGCTAGCAGCTTCAGGTGGCGCGACACCCGCGGCTGGCTCTGGTCCAGGACCCGGCACAGTTCGAGGACCGCCAGTTCCTCCCGCGCCAGGAGCGCCAGGATGCGCAGCCGCGACGGCTCGCCGGCCGCACGCAGCACCTCCACCGCCTGGCTTGCTGAGAGTTTCATAACGAGCACATAAAGATATCTTTATGTCTTTATGTCAAGTTAACAGCGTCAGTCGGGGACCGGGCTGAGCAGCGGTTCGCCGGCCAGGCGCCGCCGGACGTTTTCGACCGCCTGGGCGACCATCAGCGGGATCGCCTCCGTGCTGGACCCAGCCGTGTGCGGCGTCAGCACCGCGTTCGGCGTCGCGGCCCAGCGGGCGGACGGCGTCGGCTCCTGAGCGAACACGTCGAGCGCCGCGCGCCATAGTCGGCCTGCGTTCAGCGCATCGATCAAGGCGTCCTCGTCGACCAGCGAGCCGCGCGCCACGTTCACGAGCACGCCGCCGGGACCCAGAGCCTCGATCACCTCGGCCGAGATCACGCCGCGATTGGAAGGCTCGGCGCGGCAGCAGACCACCAGCACGTCGCTGTCGCGAGCCAGATCGAGCAGGCTGTCGGCCCGCGGCCAGGGCGCGTCCTTCTCGCGCGGCCCCCACCACCGCACCCTCATCCGGAAGGCCTCGGCGCGCCTGGCGACCGCCGCGCCGATGTGGCCCAGGCCGACCACACCCAGTGCGCGGCCGCCCAGGCTCGGCTGTGGCGCCAGGCGTTCCTCCTGCACCCAGCGCCCGTCACGGACCTTGCGATCGAACGTCGGGATGTCACGCCACGCCGACAGCATCAGGCCGATCGCATGGTCGGCGACGTCCTCGGCGTTCAGGCCGTCGGCGTGAGTGACCTCGATGGCGCGCGCGCGGCACCAGCCCACGTCCACCCCGTCATAGCCCACGCTGACGCAGGCGATGAGGTCGAGGTTCGGCAGGCTCTCGAGGAACTCCGGCGTGAGCGCGATCTCGCCGGCATGGACGATGGACCGCACGCGCCCCCGTTGCGCATCGGAGAGCTCCCAGGCGCGAGCCGTCGCCAGCCCGCCCGAGCGGAACGCCGGCTCGAGGACGGTCAGGAAGGGCACGGCGATCAGCGTCAGCGGCTCGGACATCGGAACTCCCATGGAGCGATCTCCATAGCGGCGGGCCCGGTCGCCCCCAAGCTTGACTTACATACCGGCGCTATGCAGTAAGGCCGTCAGGTGGGCGCTCCGGCGGCGCAAAAAACATTCGCCCACCCGAGCTCCGCCGGCCACGCGCCGGCGGCCCTGCGGCCTATGAGGTCGCTTCCAATGCCGCCTGAGTCATCCATGACCTCGATCTCCATGCCCACGCGCGCGCTGTGGCGCCACGGCGACTTCCTGCGTCTGTGGGCCGCCCAGACCGTCTCCGACTTCGGCGCGCGGATCACCCGCGAGGGCCTGCCGATGATGGCGGTGCTGGGGCTCTCCGCCTCGCCGACCCAGCTCGGCCTGCTCTCCGCGCTCGCCAACGGACCGGCGATCCTCGTGGGCCTCGCCAGCGGCGACTTTGTCGACCACACCGCGCGGCGGCCGATCCTGATCGCCACCGACCTTGCGCGCGCCGCCGTGCTGGTGACCCTGCCGCTCGCCGCCTGGCTGGGTCTGCTTTCCATGCTGCAGGTCTACGCGGCCGCCGCCCTGGTCGGCACAGCCAGCGTGCTCTTCGACATCGCCGACCACGCCTATCTGCCAGGCCTGGTGGGCAAGGGCATGGTAACGGACGCCAACGCGAAGATCAGCCTGACGGAATCGGTTGCGGAAATGGGCGGGCCGGCGCTCGCGGGCGTGCTCTTCCAGTGGCTGACGGCGCCCGTCGCCGTGGCGGTGAACGCGGTCACCTATGTCGTCTCGGCCATTTTCCTCGCCGGTATCCGCTCGGCCGAGCCGCCGCACGTTCCGGCGCAGCGTCGCCGCGGCTGGGTGGACGGCGTCGTTACCGGCGCGCGCACCGCCTGGGGTGAGCCGCGGATCCGGATCATGCTGGTCCAGGTGGCGACCGGCGGACTGTTCGGCGGCTTCTTCAGCGCGCTCTACATCGCCTACGTGTTGCGCGGCCTGGGGCTCAGCCCGGCGCTGCTGGGCTTCGGCATCGCCTCGGGCGGCGTGGGCGCGCTCGCAGGCTCGCTGATGGCCCAGCCCATGGCCCGCTGGATCGGCGTAGGGCCGGCGATCTGCCTGGGCGGGGCGCTTTCCGCGCTCGGCACGATGATCATTCTGCTCGCGCCCACGGACACGGCCGGGGCCATGACCGCGCTCGTGGTCTCGCAGTTCCTCGGCGATGCGTTCGGGGTCGTGCCGCTGATCCTGGCGACCAGCCTGCGCCAGGTGCTGCTGCCGCAGAGCGTGCTCGGCCGGGTCGGCGCGACCTTCCGGGCGCTGAACGGCGCGGTGCTGGTGACCGGCGCGCTGGCAGGCGGCCTGCTCGGGCAGACGTTCGGCATGCGCCAGACCCTGCTCGCCGCGATCGCCGGGCTGCTGATCGGGCCACTGCTGGGCGCACTCTCGCCGCTCGGGCGGGTCAGGGAAATGCCGTCCGGCGAGACATAGTGCGCGGGTGTTCGCCTCGCGGCTTGGCCATGAACCTTTGTGCAGGCTGGACAGTTGTCTCCGGCGCCGCTTGGCGGTGTCCAGAGGGAGATATCCATGAAGACGTTTGTGCTAGCCGCTGGGGCAGTCGCTCTGGCCCTCAGCGCCGGGTCAGGGTTCGCCGCGACCCACCATCATCACAAGGGCGGGATGGCCGCCGTGGCCGGGCCCAAACAGCCGATCCCCTATACCGAGCTTGCATCGTACCTGAAGGCCTCGCCTTCGCAGCGGGCGAAGAAGGACTGGTGGTCCGGCAGCTCGCTCGCGTCCAACAGCGCCTCGACCGGCGCCTCGGCCAACACCGCCGCGGTCAGCAGCGCCGGAGCGGACACTAGTTCCAGCTCGAGCACGCCGAGTTCCAGCGCGACGTCCTCCAGTTCGACCACGAGCTCGACAGGCGCGACCGGCGCCGCCAGCAGCACGCCGCCTTCGGTCTCCGGCGCCGGCACGACCAGTTCCTCGGCCGCGCCGTCCGCCACGCCGCCGGTGAACACGCCTGCGCCGGGCGACACGACGACGAACCCGTCCAGCACCACGGCCCCGGTCGGCAACCCGCCGCCGAAGTAACGGCGCGCGCCTCCCGTCCGGACCCTCCCGGGCGTGCGGACGGGAGGCGGGCTAGCCCAGGAAGATGGTTCCGGGAGGCAGGCTCGACAGCTGCACGCCCACCAGGATCATCTGGTTGGCGGCGCCGCTGAGGCTCGCGCCCATGTCGATCACCGTGTCGGCGCCAACCTGGAGGATGGTGAAGGTGGTGCCCGGGTCGAGCATCACACGGTCGCCTTCGGAAAGATGGAAGTCCAGCACCCGGTCGATGCCGGCGTCCTGGCTGCCGTGGAAGATGTCCGCCCCTGAACCGCCGGTGATGGTGTCGTTGCCGCGATCGCCAGACACGAAGTCGTTCCCCGCTCCGCCGTTCAGCACGTCGTCGCCCTGGCCGCCGCGGACCTGGTCGTTCCCGTCACCGCCGTCGAGCGTATCGTTCCCGAGGTTGCCCCAGACGATGTCGCCGCCGGCGTCGCCGAACAGCATGTCGTTGTCCTTGCCGCCGACCACCCAATCGTCGCCGCCGTTTCCGTGCGCCGTGTCGTCGCCCATGTTGCCGTTGATGTCGTCGAAGCCCACTCCGCCCGAAATGGAGTCGTCACCGGCCTCCCCGCGCAGGTAGCTGGAAGCAGCGCTGCCGCCCTGCACGGTGTCGTTGCCGTCCCCGCCGAACAACGTCGACAAGGCGCCGCCGCCGATCATCAGGTCGTCGCCGCCGAAGCCCATCCCGGTGAAGCTCGCGTCGGCGCCCGGCACGCTGCCATGCACGGTGATCACGTCGTCGCCGGACAACAGGTTGGATATCGAAAGGTTGGCGTCGTTGGTGCGATGAGCTTGGGCCAGGATAGTGGCGTCGGTATGCGCGCCAGCCAGGACGAAGTGACCGTTGGGCGAGGTCACCTCCACGCCGGTCACGATCCCGCCGCTGAATGCCCCGGTAGAATCATAGGTCAGGCCCACCCCGGTGATCGACATCTGGGCGGTCCCGCCCGCGTAGGTCAGATGTTGCAGGGTGGGTGAACGGGTGACGACCGCGTCCGAGAGCTGGCTCTCCTGGAACGCGCCCATGTCCGAGCCGTCGGAGAGATCGACCGTCGCCCCAGTGTGGACAGCAGGTGTCACCGGTGGAGGCGACACCGGTGGAGGCGACACTGGCGGAGGTGACACTGGCGGAGGTGACACTGGCGGAGGCGCCGGCGCGGAAGAATCGGGTCCCACATTGCTCACCGAGATGTCCGCCAGCGTGTGGCCGGGCAGCATCACGGCGTTGCTGACGCGCAGGTCGACAACCAAGAGGAAGTTATTGATCTGTGCGACCGTGTACTCGATGCCCTGCGCCAGGTTGGCCTGTGCCATGGCCACTGCCTGGGTGGGGCTCTGGGCGGTGACCTCGGCGTAGGTGGCGGAGGTGGCGGGGCCGCCGCCCACGAACTCCAGGAAGTCATTGGAGCTCCAGTCGAGGATAAGGTCGGTCAACTCAAGATGGCCGTTCGACACCGCCGTGGGGTTGCCGTCTCCGGGATTGAAGATGAACACGTCCGCGCCGCCGACCCCGCTCATGGTGTCGGCCCCGGTCCCGCCCGTCAGCTGGTCCGCCCCCGGCCCGCCGAACAAATGGTCGTCGCCCTCGTCGCCGAACAGGACGATCGGCGCGCCCGTGCCCCCGATGGTGTCATTGCCGGCATAGCCATGGATGATGACGCTCGATTTGGAATTGATGATGATCGAGTCGTTGCGGCCGTAGATGCTGGCGGAGAACTGGGCGGAAGCCCCCAGCTCGGCCGCGGTGCTGAAATCCACGATCGGGACGGAAAGGCCGGTGATGTGGCCGAACAGGCCGCCCGAGATAGCGTCCTGCACATTGCCCGGGATATCGAAGTCGATGCCGGTCAGCGTCCCCCCGACCAGGTCCTCGTCCTCGTCCAGGGTGAAGCCGAAGCCGTTCAGGCTGATCGAGCCTAGCGGGCCCACTGCGGAGAGCGACGTTGAGGAGAAGGTGAAGTCGGCGGCGTCCAGCAGTCTCGGGAGCTGTGTCAGGTCGAGGTCGCCGTCGAGCCTTACCGTCACGCCAGGCAGCCCGGGTTCGGGCGGTGCGGGCGTGACGACCGGCGGCGCGGGCGTGGGCGTGGGCGGGGGCGATGGCGGCGGTGTCGACGCCGGTGGGGCTGGCGCCGGGAATATTGCGGTGGTGGTGATGTTGCTGGCGTCGATGTCAGCGAGCGTGCGCCCGGCCAGGACGACCGCGTCTTCGGCCACCCCGTGATCGCCGTGGCTATCGGCGAACACGATCACGTCTGCGCCAACTTGCACGGCGGCGTACTCGATCGTGCCGCCCGCTATCTGGGCGTCGGCGAAGGCCTTCGCGGCGGCGAAGTCCGCGGCCGTGCTCTCCACGTAACTCGACGCCAAGGTCGGCCCGCGGAAGAAGGTGAGCGCGTCGGTCGACTGCCAGTCGGTGACTATGTCCATCTGCCCGACGAACGGCAGCGAATCCCCGCCGAAAATGAAAAGGTCGCGGCCCGCGCCGCCCGTCAGGACATCCGCGCCCGGCCCGCCTTGCAGGGCGTCGTTCCCGTCCCCTCCGTTCAGCGTGTCGGCGCCGAGCCCGCCGAACAGGCCATCGCCATGGGCTCCGCCCGTCAGCACGTCAGCGCCGGCCGACCCGACCAGCATTTGGGAGCCGTCCGGGTAGACGATCTGCCCTGCCCCCGCAAAGCCCGGACCGAAGGTCGCCTGGTGGCCGGCAACACTCGATAGAACGGTGATGGTCCCGTTCGCATTGAAGATCAGGCGATCGCTGGCGCCGGTCTCCGCCGCGCTCGTGAAGATCAGAGCGTCGGTCTGGCCGTTGAAGGCCAGCGCCTGAGCCGGCGTAATCGTTTCGAAAACGTAGCTCGCCATGCCCGCCTCCCACCAAGGGGAGCAGGGTGAAGGTCGGTCAAGGGACCGCCCTCACGATTGCGTCTCAGCCGCCCTCAACTGCACGGTGCAGCAACGTATGCCCTAAGGTCAAGCTTCCAGCCTAACGCGTGAACTTCTGGAACTTGATCCGGTGCGGGATCAGGCTGTCGGCGCCCAGGCGGCGCTTCTTGTCCTCTTCGTAGGCTTCGAAATTGCCCTCGAACCACTCGACCCGGCTATCGCCCTCGAAGGAGAGGATGTGGGTCGCGAGGCGGTCGAGAAAGAAGCGGTCGTGACTGATCACCACGGCGCACCCCGGGAAATCCTCCAACGCCGATTCCAATGCCCCCAGGGTCTCCACGTCGAGGTCGTTGGTCGGCTCGTCGAGCAGGATGACGTTGCCGCCCGAGGACAGGGTTTTGGCCAGGTGGACGCGGTTGCGCTCGCCCCCGGAGAGCAGCCCGACCTTCTTCTGCTGGTCGGCACCCTTGAAATTGAACGAGCCCACATAGGCCCGGCTCGGCACCTCGCGGCCGCCGACCTTCATTACGTCGAGGCCGCCGGAAATCTCCTCCCAGACGTTCTTCTTGGGGTCCAGGCTGTCGCGGCTCTGGTCCACGTAGGCGAGCTTGACGGTCTCGCCCAGCTTCACCGAGCCCTGGTCCGGCGTCTCCTGGCCGGTGATGATCCGGAAGAGCGTCGACTTGCCCGCCCCGTTCGGCCCGATCACGCCGACAATGCCGCCGGGCGGCAGCTTGAAGGTGAGCTCCTTGAAGAGGAGCTTGTCGCCGTACTCCTTCTCCAGGTTCTCGACCTCGATCACCTGCTGGCCGAGCCGCGGGCCCGGCGGGATCTGGATCTGGGCGAAGGTTTGCTTGGCGCGCTCGGCCTCGTTCTGCAGCTGGTCGAACGCCGCGAGGCGCGCCTTGGACTTCGTGCGGCGTGCGCTGGGCGAGGATCGCACCCAGGCCAGCTCGCGCTCGATCGTGCGCTTCTTGCCCGCCTCCTCGCGCTCTTCCTGCGCCGTGCGCTTGGCCTTCTGCTCCAGCCAGGACGAGTAGTTGCCTTCGTACGGAATGCCCTTGCCGCGATCGAGCTCCAGCGTCCACTTGGTCACCTGGTCCAGGAAGTAGCGGTCGTGGGTGACCAGGATCACGCAGCCCGGGAAGTTCTCCAGGTGGTGCTGCAGCCAGGCGACGCTCTCGGCGTCGAGGTGGTTGGTGGGCTCGTCCAGCAGCAGCATGTCGGGTTTGGAGAGCAGCAGGCGCGCCAGGGCCACGCGGCGCCGCTCACCGCCGGAGAGTTTGTCTACGGGCCAGTCGTTGGGCGGGCAGCGCAGCGCGTCCATGGCCATCTCGATGCGGCTGTCGATGTCCCAGAGGTCGCCGGCGTCGAGCTTCTCCTGGAGCGCGGTCATCTGCTCCATGAGCTCGTCGGTGTAGTCCTCGCCCAGCTTGGCGGCGACGGCGTTGAACTCGTCGAAGAGCCGCTTCTCCTCGCACCAGGCGATGACGTTGCCCCAGACGTCCAGCTTGTCGTCGAGTTGCGGCTCCTGCTCCAGGTAGCCGCGCTTCACACCTTCGGCGGAGAACGCCTCGCCGGAGAAGTCCTTGTCCAGCCCGGCCATGATCTTGAGCAAGGACGACTTGCCGGAGCCGTTGACCCCGACCACGCCGATCTTGGCGTCGGGGTAGAAGCTCAGCCAGATGTTCTCGAACACCTTCTTGGGTGCGCCGGGATAGGCCTTGGTCAGGCCCTGCATCTGGAAAATGTATTGCTGCGCCATGGGGCGTCCGCACCGCTCGATCAGGATGATTGGGAATTCGAGGCGTGCAGATAGCGGCCGCAGGCGTCAGGCGCAATTGGCGGAGCCTGCGGAAAAAGGCCGGGTGGGGAGACCAGGCTCGACGCCCATGCGCCGGCCGGCTGCCCCACCCGCGGCCGCGGGCGGCCGATCCCCTCCGGAAGAGGAATGGAGGGGAAAGAGCTGTTACTTGCCGGCGGTGGCCGCGCCGCCCGCCTTGGCCGCGACGTTGCAGGCCTTCAGGTCGCCGGCGTCGAGCTTCTGGCCGTGGGTCTCGTAGGCGGCGAGGACGCCCAGCTGGGCGGCGACCTTGCGGCACTCGCGGACCGGATTGTCGAGGGTCTTATGGACGGACTCGCCGACACAGGCGTCGCCGTCGCAATGCCAGGCGGCCTCGCCGATGGTGGCGGTCGCCGGGGCGCTGGCGGGAGCGGCCAGCTTGGCCTGTGCCTGGTAGGTCGTAGCGGCGAAAGCCGGGGCAGCGACAAAGGCGGCCGCGGCGATCGCCGGGAGGAGCTTCACGAGTTGCATTTTCTGGTCCCTGGTCTAGAAAAGAGCACGAATGGTCGCTAAAGAATAAAAGAGCACGATCGTTCTCTTTTTGTCAAGCAGGGAGGCTTGGCTGCATGCGCAAGGGCGAGGCCACACGGCTGCGCATACTGGACGAGGCGGCGCGCCAGGCGGCCGCGCGAGGCCTTGCCAACGTCAGTCTGTCCGACGTCGCCGACGCGATCGGGCTTTCGAAAAGCGGGCTCTTCAAGCACTTCGACTCGAAGGACGCAATGCAGCTGGCGGTCGTCGAGCGGGTGATGGATCGATTCGTCGCATTCATCTGGGGGCCGGCCGAAGCGCTGCCGCCCGGGCGCCCGCGGCTGGAGAAGGTTTTCGAGCGCTGGATGAAGGACTGGGCCGAGGTCGAATGGCCGGACTCCGGCTGCCCGGTCAACGCGCTCATCGTCGAGTTGGACGATCAACCGGGGCCCGCGCGCGACTACCTGCAGGAGCGCCTGAAGGGGTGGCGCGGCAATGTGGTCGCCGAATTCCAGGCGCTGGGTGAGCCGCCGCTCACCCCTGACGAGGCGCAGGCCGCCTTCTTCCAGATGCGCAGCTACGTGCTGGGTCACGCCGAAGCGCGGCGGATGATGGGCGATCTGGACGCCCGCCGCTCGGCTTTCGCGGCCTTCCACGCCCTCCTCGATCGGCTCGCGCTCAAGGCCGCCTGAGGCCATCTGGATACGGCGGAACAAAGGCCGCGCTTCCCGCGTAGTTGCGCTCGACGCGGGCCGTCGCCCGCGCGGACACGCGAAGGAGTGCTCAGATGCACAAGGATGAGATGAAAGGCGCCGCCAAGGACGCCAAGGGCTCGATGAAGGAAGGTCTGGGCAAGGCCACGGGCGACCGCCGGATGGAAGCCGAGGGCGCCTCCGACCGCGTCGCGGGCAAGATGCAGAAGGGCGTCGGCTCGATCAAGGACGCCGCCCGCAAGGCGCTGAAGCACTAGACCAGCCAGGGACTGGAGAGCTCGGGCGCGCCCGCGCATCCCCGGACGGCAGGATCGGCGTCCCCGACGGAGCGCATTTCCCCGTCTCGCGCAGGCAGACCCTCGAGGCCAGGGCCGCGTCGCAGGACGCGGCCCTGTCGCATTCGGGGCCATGGCGGCGGCCTGGCAGGATGGGAGAGGCGGTCGGCTCTTTCAGGGTTGCGCCTCGGCGAGCCGATACCCCACGCCGGGTTCGCTCACGAGCAGCGGCTCGCCATTGAAGTCGCCGAGCTTCTGACGCAGCTGCCCGACGTAGACCCGCAGGTACTGGATGTCGGCGCGCTCGCTTCCCCAGACCGCGCGGAGCAGGTCCTTGTGCCCGACGGTGCGGCCCAAGTTCATACCGAATTCGGCCAGCAGGTCGTACTCCTTGGGCGAAAGCTTCAGCGTCTCTGCGCCCTTGCGCACGCTGCGGCGGCCCAGGTCGATGGTCAGGTCACCTGTGCGCACCACCGGCGTCGAGCCGCGCGCCTGTACGGCATGCCGCAGTCCCGCGCGCAGGCGCGCCAGCAGTTCCTCCACCCCGAACGGCTTCTGAACGTAGTCGTCGGCCCCCAGGTCCAGGGCTTCCACCTTCATGGCCTCGCTGTTGCGCGCCGAGAGCACCACGATGGGTGTCTGCGCCCTGGCGCGGATCTCGGCGATGACCGAAAGCCCGTCGCGGTCCGGCAGCCCCAGGTCCAGCAGGACCAGGTCCGGCGCGTAGTGGGCGAACCAGCGCAAGCCTTCCGCGGCGGTCCGCGCGGTCACCGGCCGGAAGCCCGCGGCCTTCAACGTCGCGACGAGCGCGGCATTCAGACTGGCGTCGTCCTCGATCACCAGGATGGTGGCCGGGTCGGCCTCGCTCATGCCGCCAAGGTCTCGGCGAGCGGGGCCGTCAGCCGCACGCGAGCGCCTGCGCCGTCCGCACGGTTGGCAGCCTCCACGGCGCCCCCCTGGGCCGCCAGGAAGCCGCGGGCGATGGCCAGGCCCAGACCTGTGCCGGGGGGTCGGCCATCACCTTCGACGCCCCGCGAGAATTTCTCGAACATCGGCTCGATCGCGCCGCTGAAGCCGGGGCCCTCGTCCAGAACTTCGATCCAGCCCGCGACCTGGTCGGCGCCCCCGCGGATGCGGATGGTCGATCCTTTCGGGGCGAACTTGGCGGCGTTTTCCAGCACGTTGGCGAGGGCCGTCTCGAACAGCATGGCGTCGACCATCAGCGGCGGCTGGCCGGGCTTGACCTCGCTCACGACCTTCCTGCCGTGCAGCGGTCCGGCAGCCCGTTCCAGGGCGTCCATCACCAGTTCGACGGGCTGGGCCGGCGCGGTCTTGACCACCAGCGCCCCGGCCTCCAGCCGGTTCATGTCGAGCAGGTTGGCGACCATGCCAGATAGGCGCGCCGTCTCCGCCTCGGCGAGAGCCAGCAACGCGGCCTTTGTCTTGCTGTCGTGCGTGCGCCCGAACTTCTTCAGGCTCTGGAGCGTGAAGAGCACGGTCGAGAGCGGGGTCTTCAGATCGTGCGAGACCGCCGCCAGCAGGTCGGTCTTGAGGCGCTCTTTCTCGACCTCGACGCGGCCGAGGACGGCCTGGGCCGCGTAGGCCTCCCGGTCGAGGGCGACGGCGAGGTAGCCACCCACGGTTTCCACCAGCTGTTCCGACGACGCCGGGCGTCCGGCCTCGCGTCCGCCGAGGGCCAGGCCGATGACCGCCTGCTGACGCTGCGGCGTCACCACGGGCCAGAAGTCATAGCGCGCCGCCTCGACGGGGTAGGCGTCGGCGTGGGTCCGCAGCCGCGAGGCCAATGCCCAGCCGGCGGCCTCCTCGTCGGCCCTGGTGAGCTTGGCGACGCCACCACCGCGCGCGGCGACGGTAAGGCGGTCTCCCTCCTGCAGGAGCACCACGGCCGGGGCGGAGAAGAGCCGCCCCAGCGCCCCGGCGGCCGCCCGCGCCGCCTCCTGGCGGCCGGCCGCCGCCACGAGCGTGCGCGCGAGGTCCTGCAGCGCTATCGCCCGATCCGCCGCCTGCCAGGCATCCATCGCCCGCCTGCGCGAATGGGCGGCCACCACGCTCACGATCGCGGCGACCACCAGCAGCAGGAAGAGCGCCCAGATGTTCGCGAGATCGGCGACATTCAGGCTGTAGCGCGGCTCTATCAGGAAGAAATTGAACGCAAGCACGCCGGCCACGGCGGCCGCCAGGGCAGGTCCGAACCCATAGCTCACCGCGGCGATCACAACGGGCAGCACGAAAATCAGCGACAGATTGGGCGTGGCCAGCGCGTGGTCCACGATGATCGCCGCCACGGTGGCCGCGGCGACCATCGCGAGCGAAACCGCATAGCCGATAACCCGCAGATTGCGGGTCGGACGCTGCGCCCCTGGCAGGACGGTGACCGGGTTCATGGCGCGCTCCTCTCAGCGCTCCGCTTTCGCCCACAAAGAAGGCCCTCTCCTGCGCCGAGCGCAAGGCTTCGGCCCCGCGAGGGCCTCACAACCACATGGGTTCTTTATGCCGAGCGGCGCGAAAAGCCCGATAGCAACATCATGTCTGACACCCCCGTTCTCTCACCCGCCGCCCTTGAGGCGGCGCACCCCCCCTCCGGGCGCCGCGCCTTCCTGGGGCTGGCCCTGGGCTCCGCCGGTGTCGTGTTCGGCGACATCGGCACCAGCCCGCTCTACGCCTTCCAGAAGTCCATCGCCCACCTCGGCCGTGCCGGCCATCCGGCGACGACGGTCGATGTAATCGGCGTGCTGTCGCTGATGCTCTGGACACTCGTGGTGATCGTGACGCTGAAATACGTCTTCATCCTCATGCGCTTCGACAACCGTGGCGAAGGCGGCACGCTCTCGCTTATGGCCCTGGTCCAGAAGGCTGGCGGCCGGGGCGCTGGTCTGATCGTCCTCATCGGCATGATTGGCGCCGGCATGTTCTTCGGCGACGCGGTGCTGACGCCGGCCATTTCGGTACTGTCGGCCGTCGAGGGTCTGGAGGTCGTCCAGACGCTTCAGGGCCGGATCGAGCCATTCGTCGTGCCGTTGGCTCTCGTGGTGCTGGTGGCGCTGTTCGTCATCCAGCGGCGTGGACCCGGCGGCCTCGGCCGCTGGTTCGGGCCGATCTGCGCAATTTGGTTTGCCGTCATCGCGGTCCTGGGCGCCATCGCCATCATGCGCGCGCCGCAGGTGCTGGCCGCCTTGAATCCGCTGCCGGGATTGGAGCTGCTGGGGCGCCACGCCGCCATCGCGCCGGCCCTGCTGGGTTCGGTGTTCCTGACGGTCACCGGCGCAGAGGCGCTCTATGCCGACATGGGCCACTTCGGCCGCGACCCGATCCGGGCGACCTGGCTCAGCCTCGTCTTCCCCTGCCTGATCCTGAACTATCTCGGCCAGGGGGCCTTGGTGCTGACTGACACCGCGGCCGCCGACAATCCCTTCTTTCGCCTCGCACCCGAGTGGTTCCAGATCCCGCTCGTGGTGCTGGCCACCGCCGCCACCGTCATCGCCAGCCAGGCGGTGATCTCCGGCGCCTTTTCCATGACCCGGCAAGCGATCCAGCTCGGCCTTCTGCCCCGCCTGACCCTGACGCCTACCTCCGAGGCCCACGCCGGCCAGATCTACGCGCCGCAAATCAACTGGATTCTGATGCTGGGTGTCGCCGCCCTGGTATTGGGCTTCCGCTCCTCGGACGCCATGGCCAGCGCCTACGGCGTCTCCGTAGTGGGCGCGATGATCACCTCCTCGGTTCTGGCCGTGGTCGCCATCCATCGTCTGAAGCGCCGCCCGATCTGGCAGGCGGCCCTGGCCTTCTCGCCCTTCCTGCTGGTCGAGGCGGGTTTCCTGGCCGCGAACCTGACCAAGGTGGCCCACGGCGGCTACGTGCCGCTGGCGATCGCGGGAGGCCTAATCGTGATCATGTGGTCCTGGCGGCGGGGCAATGCGCGACTGAGGAAGGCCGAGCAGAACGACCTGCCGATCAGCGACGTTATCCCCATGCTGACCTCGCGCCCGCCGCTGAAGGCGCGCGGGGTGGCCGTCTTCCTGACCGCCGACCCGAACGCGGCGCCCGCCGCCCTGATGCACAACCTGAAGCACAACCAGGTACTGCACGAGCAGGTGGTGCTGCTGACCGTGCGGGTCGCCAGCCGTCCCCGCGTGCCCGACGCCGAGCGCGTCGAGGTCCACGATCTCGCCACCGGCTTCAAGGCGATGACGCTCTCGTTCGGGTTCATGGAGACGCCGAACGTCGCCAAGGGCATGGCGCTGGCCCGCGCCAAGGGCCTGAAGTTCGACATCATGCGGACCTCGTTCTTCCTGAGCCGCCGGACCCTGCTCGCGCGGCGCAGCGCGGGCCTGGGCCATCTGCTGGACGTGCTCTTCGTGTTCCTGACGCGGAACGCCGTGCGCACCGCCGATTTCTTCCAGATCCCCCCGTCGCGCGTCGTCGAGCTGGGCGCGCAGGTGGCCTTCTAGAGCCCTGGCGCCAGGGGACTTCGGACAGGCCGGCGCATTAGGGCTTTCCCGCGTCGCCGCCGTGCGGTGGAGTAGGCTGGGCGCTCCAAGAAGCGCGCGGCTATCTCGGGAGGGCCTGTGTTCAAGCGCGTGCTGATCGCCAACCGCGGCGAGATCGCGATCCGCATCGCCCGCGCCGCGGCGGGTCTGGGCGTGGAGTCGGTGAGCGTACACGCGCCCGCCGACGCGCTCGGCCTGCACACCCGGGTGAGCACCGACACCCGGGCGATCGGCGCCCCGGCCTCCGATCCCGTGGCGGCCTACCTGGATATCGACGCCCTCATCGCGGTGGCCAGGGACGCCGGCTGCGACTGCGTCCACCCCGGCTACGGCTTCCTGGCCGAGAACGCCGCCTTCGCCCGCCGCTGCATGGCCGAGGGCCTGGTGTTCATCGGGCCCAGGCCGGAGGCCCTGGAGCTGTTCGGGGACAAGGTGGCCGCCCGCGCGCTTGCGCAGTCGCTGGGGATCCCGACCGTGCCTGGCAGCGAGGGCGCGCTCGCCTCCGCAAAGGCTGCCGTCAAGACCGCCGAGGCGATCGGCTATCCGGTGATGCTGAAGGCTGCGGCCGGCGGCGGCGGGCGTGGAATGCGGCAGGTCGATGCGCCCGGCGAAATGGCCGCGGCCTTCGCTCGCTGCCGGAGCGAGGCCGAGGCGGCGTTCGGCGACGGCGCGGTCTTTGTCGAGAAGCTGGTCGAGCGCCCACGCCATATCGAGGTGCAGGTGCTGGCCGACGCCCGGGGCTCCATCGTCCATCTGTGGGAACGCGACTGCTCCGTGCAGCAGCGGCGCCAGAAGGTGGTGGAGATAGCGCCCGCCGCCGGCCTGGAGCCGGGCCTGCGCGAGGCCATCCTGGCCGACGCCCTGAAGCTTGCGAGCGCGGGAACCTACCTCAACGCCGGCACCGTCGAGTTCCTGGTCAGCCCCGAGGTCGGCGGCCACGTCTTCATCGAATGCAATCCGCGCATCCAGGTCGAGCACACGGTCACCGAGGCGGTCACCGGCGTCGACTTGGTCGAGGCTCAGTTCCGTATCGCCGCCGGCGAGACCCTGGCCGACCTTGGACTCGCCAGCCCGCCGCCGGTCCGCGGCTACGCGGTCCAGGCGCGCATCGTCGCCACCGGCCCCGGCGTCCTTGCCGCCTACAAGGAGCCGTCGGGGCCTGGCATCCGCGTCGATTCCTGCGGCTACCCCGGCCTCAACCCCCCGCCGCAGTTCGACCCGATGTTCGCCAAGCTGATCGCGACCTCGAACTCGTCCGGCTCGCTGGCCTCGGCCCTGGACCGCGCCCGCCGCGCTCTGGCCGAGTTCCACATCGTGGGGCTGCCCACGAACCTGGGCCAGCTTGCCGCCATCCTGGCCGAGCCTGCTGTCCGCGCCGGTGACGCGCGCACCACCTTGCTGGCCGAACACCCCGAACTGGCCGCGGCGTCGGCCGCCGCACCGGCCTCGGGCGCTTTGGCGCTCTTCGAGCAGCAGCTTGGCCCCGGCGGCCGACGCCCCGGCCCGGCGACGGCGCCATCCGCCCCGCCGCTCTCGATCCCGGACGGCCATGAAGCGGTCGAGAGCCCGATGTCGGGCGCGGTCGTCGACCTGCCGGTCTCGGTGGGCGCCCAGGTGGCGGCCGGCGACACCCTGGTGGTGATCAGCGCCATGAAGATGGAGACCTCGGTTACCGCGCCCTGCGCCGGCGAGGTCACGGCGCTCGCCGCGCTGGAGATCGGCAGCGCCGTCGCCGCTGGCGACGCCGTCGCCGCGATCTCGCCGTCAGCCGGCGCGGCCAAGCCGGCAAGCTCTCGCAGTGGCGGCTGGGACCCGATGATGGCCCAGGTGAAGGCGCTGCAGGACATCGCCCACGCCCGCTTTGCCGACGGCAGCACCGATCCCGGCGTCGTGCGCCAGCGCAGCCGCGGCAAGCTCACCTGCCGCGAGCGCATCGACCTCCTGCTCGACCCCGGCAGCTTCCGCGAGGTGGGGAGCCTGGCGGGGTTCGCGAGCTATGACGCCGACGGCGCCGTCGCCGACTTCACCCCCGCCAACCACGTCGGCGGCTGGGGCGCGATCAAGGGGCGGCGCGCGGTGGTCTGCGCCGACGACTTCACCTCGCGCGGCGGCCACGCCGATGGCGCGATCGGCCAGAAGAGCCGCTACCTCGACGAGCTGTCGCTCGAGCTCAAATGCCCCTCGGTGCGCCTGCTCGACGGCTCGTCCGGCGGCGGCAGCGTCGCGGCCATGGTGCCCAAGCAGGAGGCCAGCGCCGAGAGCGCGGCCAAGGAAAGCTCCGGCGCCATCACCGCGGGCCGGCCGCGGGTGGCGGGCGGCGGCGGCTCGTTCCTCCCGGGCCACCTGGGCTCGAGCCTCTACGCCCAGCAGCTCGCCACCGTGCCGGTGGTCAATCTGCTCTTGGGCAGCGTGGTCGGCATCGGCGCGGCCAAGGCGGTGCTCGGCCACTTCTCGGTGATGGTCCGCGACATCGCCCAGCTGTTCGTGGCGGGCCCGCCGGTGGTCAGCCACGCGATGGGCTACGAGGTCACCAAGGAGGACCTGGGCGACTGGCGCATTCACTGCCGCAACGGCGCGGTCGACAACCTGGCCGAGACCGAGGCCGAGGCGATGGCGCAGGCCAAGCGCTTCCTCTCCTACCTGCCGGCCAGCGTCTTCGAGCCGCCGCCGCGCGCCCAGCCCGATCCCGCCGATCCCGCTGACCGCCGCGAGGAGGAGCTCGCCACGATCATCCCGCGCAAGCGCACCACCACCTTCGACATGCGCCGCGCGATCCGGCTGATGGCCGATGCGGGCTCGTTCTTCGAGATCGGCCCGCTCTGGGGGACGGACCAGATCGTGGGGCTCGCCCGCTTCAACGGCTATCCGGTTGGCGTCATGGCCTCGGACAGCCGACACGAGAACGGTGGCGCGCTCACCGCCGACGGCTGCGACAAGCTCACCCGCCACCTCGACCTCTGCGACCTCTTCCACCTGCCGCTCCTGAACCTGGTGGACAATCCCGGCTTCGCGGTCGGTATCGAGCACGAGCGGCTGGCCACCATCCGCAAGGGCGGCGAATGGATGATCGCCTCGGCCCAGGCGACGACGCCGATCTTCACGGTGATCATGCGCCGATCGTTTGGGGTCGCCGGCAACAACTACGCCACACCCCGCGCGGCGGTGAGCCCGCGCGTTGTCTGGCCGGCGGCCGACGTCGGCGGTATTCCGCCGGAGGGCGGCATCGAGGCCGCCTACAAGCGCCAGCTCGCCGAAGCCGCCGATCCCGTCGCGCTGCGGGCTGAGATCGAAGCCCGCATCGAGAGCGTCCGCGGTCCCGTCGGGCCCCTCAACCGCTTCCAGATGGAGGAGATGATCGACCCGCGCGACACCCGCCGCTGGGTCTGCGAATGGGTGGAGGACGCCTGGCGCACGATCAGCCTGCCGGCGCGGCTTGGTCCTCGCCCGATGGGCTTCCGGCCCTAGCCCCTCGGGAGATAAGCTGGCCCGCAAAGCCCTGGACCGAACGGACCGTCCGATGTCGCTAGTTCACCTCGCCACCCCCGCCGAAGACCTCGACCAGGCCCGCCGCGACCTCGATCAACGCGGCTATTGCATCGTGCCGAACGTGTTGTCGCCCGGCGAGATCGCCGCCCTGAAGGCGCGCCTCGTCGAGCAGGCGGCCGGCGAGCGCTCCCGCGGCGTGGCGTTCCACGACGGCGGGGCTGCGCGGCCCAACCAGCGGGTCTGGATGCTGCTCAACAAGGGCCGCGTGTTCCGCGACCTGATGCTGCACCCAATGGTCGATGTGCTGATGGGCCACCTGCTGGGTCCCGACTTCCTGGTTTCCAGCTTCACCGCCAACATCGCCCATCCCGGCGGCGAGCCGATGGTGCTGCACACCGACCAGGGCTACGTCGGCTTCTGGACCCCGCATCCGGTGGTCGCCAACATCGCCTGGATGCTGGACGATTTCACCGAGGAGAACGGCGGCACCCGCCTCGTGCCGGCTAGCCACCTGAACCGGGACGGCACGCCGCGCTCCTCGGCCTTCGCACCCGACCAGCCGGCCAACATGCCGACGGCGGACGACACCATCGCCGCCCAGGGGAAAGCGGGCTCGATCCTCTGCTTCGACGGCCGCATCTGGCACGGCACCGGCGCGAACCGCAGCGACCGCCCGCGCCACGCGCTCCTGAGCTACCACTGCCGGCCGTTCATCCGGCAGCAGGAGAACTTCGTCCTGGGCCTGGACCCGGCGATCCGCGACGCCGAGCGCCCGGCCCTGCTCAACCGGCTGGGCTTCGCCACCTGGGCAGGGCTCGGGCGCGTGGAGAGCCCCCGGCCTGCAACGCCGCTGTTCGTCACCTCCGGCGCCGTGGGTCCGCTCGGCGCCGACGGTGCGCCGCTGGAGATGCTGGCGTGAGCCTGCGCAAGCTCGGGTCAACCGGACTTTCGGTCGGCCCCCTGGGCCTGGGCAGCGTCAACTTCTCCTGGCTGACCAGCGAGGCGGATAGCTTCGCGATCCTCGACGCCGCCTTCGAGCGCGGGGCGAACCTGCTCGACACCTCCGACAACTACAATGCCGGCCAGAGCGAGGGCCTGATCGGCCGCTGGTTCGCCCAGCGCGGCGGACGACGCGAGAAGACCGTGCTCGCCACCAAGGTCTATTCGGCCCCGATGGAGTGGGGCTCGCCGGACCCGGTGAAGCGGACGGGCTCGTGGGTCGGGCCGAACCAGAAGGGCCTCTCGGCCAAGCACATCCGCGAGGCCTGCGAGGCCAGCCTGAAGCGGCTGAACACCGACTACATCGACCTCTACCAGATGCACCACATCGACCGCGGCGTGCGCTGGGAGGAGATCTGGCAGGCGATGGAGGTGCTCGTGGCGCAGGGCAAGGTGCTCTACGTCGGCTCCTCGAACTTCGCCGGCTGGCACATCGCCCAGGCGCAGGAGACCGCCAGGACGCGCAACTTCCTGGGCCTCGCTTCGGAACAGAGCGTCTACAACCTCGCGAAGCGCACGGTCGAGCTGGAGGTGCTGCCGGCCTGCGCGGCCTACGGCATGGCCTTCCTGCCCTACAGCCCGCTGGCGGCCGGCGCGCTGGCCGGCAAGCCCAAGGATAACGCGCCCGGCCGCCGCGCCTACGTGCGCGAGAACCCGGCGGTCGACGCCTACAACGCGCTTTGCGAGCGCATCGGGCGCGCGCCGGCCGACGTGGCGCTGGCCTGGCTCGCCGGCCGGCCGGGCGTCACCGCGCCGATCGTGGGACCGCGAACCCTCGAACAGTTCGAGGCCAACCTCGCGGCCGTCGAGACCGGTCTCGACGACGAGATCCTGGCGGAGCTGGACGGAATCTTCCCCGGTCCCGGCGGACCCGCGCCGGAGGCCTACGCCTGGTGAGCCAGTCCGGAGGCTAGGCGTTTTAGCCGCCGGTCGGCCTTCCCATCGCCGCCTTGTCACCGCCATTCTGCGCGTGCAGGGTTTCGTTCGGGCCCGGTTAGAGCCATCGACCAGCCCTCACAAGACGAGGCCCGAAAAGGGCCCGAGCGGACCAAGCCGCGCGGAGGAAGCAGATGACGGTGATCCCGGTTCCGGGCGAATCCGCCGAGCCAGTGGCGATCCCCACCGACGCGCCGGCGGTCCGCGCCCGGACCTCGCTATGGACCCGCCTCTCCTATGGCCTCGGCAGCGGGGCGCTCGGCGTCAAGGACAACGGCTTCTCGTTCTTCCTGCTGATGTTCTACAGCCAAGTGATCGGCCTGGATGCGCGGCTCGTCGGCCTCGCCCTGACCGCAGCGTTGGTGGTCGACGCCTTCGTCGATCCGATGATCGGCTACTGGTCCGACAACGTCCGCTCCCGCTGGGGCCGCCGGCATCCGTTCATGTATGCCTCGGCCGTGCCGCTCGCGGGCCTCTACTTCATGCTCTGGAACCCGCCGGGCAGCCTCTCGCAGCCCATGCTGTTCGCCTACCTCCTGGCGATGGCGGTCTCGATCCGCCTGGTGGTCTCGATCTACCAGGTGCCCTCGAACGCGCTCGCGGCCGAGCTCACCCAGGACTACGACGAGCGCAGCACCCTCTTCTCGTTCCGCTTCTTCTTCGGCTGGGTGGTCGGCAACGCGATGTCGGTGATGATGTTCGCGATCCTCTTCCCGATGTTCGTCACGGCCGTGATCCACAACGGGCAGTTCAATCGCGAAGCCTACCGGGTCTATGGCCTGATCGCCTCGGGCCTGATGTTCGCGACGGTGATGATCTCGGCGCTGGGCACCCACTCGCGCATTCCGCACCTGCAGGCGCCGCCACCGCAGCGCAGGCTGACGGTCGGCAAGGTCTTCCGCGAGATCTTCGAGACGCTGTCGGAACGTTCGTTCATCGCCCTCTTCGCCGCCAGCGCGCTTGGCACGGTGGCGGCCGGCCTGGCCGCCCCGCTGGCCTTCTATTGGTTCACCTATTTCTGGCATTTCACGGCCCAGCAGACAGCCTTCGTCACCATGGGCGTCTTCGCCTCGGCCTTCATCGGCTCGGCCCTGGCGCCGGTCGTCAGCCGCACGCTGGGTAAGAAGCGCGGCGCGATCATCGTGGGGCTGGTCGCCTTCCTGGGCTCACCCATGCCCATCGTCCTGCGCCTCATCGGCATCCTGCCCGACATCAATTCGCCGCTGATCTTCTGGTTCGTCTTCTTCACCAACATGTTCGACGTGGCGCTGATCATCACCTACCAGATCCTCTCCTACTCGATGATGGCCGACCTCGTGGAACAGTCCGCGACCAAGACCGGCCGCCGCTCGGAAGGCGTCTTCGCCTCGGCGATCACGTTCACCGAAAAGGTCGTGAACGGCGTCGGCCTGATCATGGCCGGCTTCATCCTGACGCTCGCCGGGATCAAGACCGGCGCCGACTCCAGCCACGTCAGCCATGCCTCGCTCTGGCGGCTGGGCGAGATCTACGTGCCGACGATCCTCACCCTCTGGATGAGCATGGTCGCGGTGATTGGGTTCTATGGCATCACCCGCAACAGCCACCAGGCCAACCTGCGCACCCTGGCGGCGCGGAGCGAGGGAGACTGACCGGAGCCCGCTCAGTCGGAACCCTGGAGCCGATAGCGCTTATTGATGCGGTCGACCGCGGCGCCGTTCTTCAAGGGTAGGGCCGTGCGCACGGAGTGGTCGACGAAGCCCATCCGGCCGTAGAACGCCAGGCCTCCCGTATTGTCGGCGCGGATCGTGGCGTTGATCTCCGCAAGACCCAGCTTCCGCGCCTCCGCACGCGTGGCTGCGAACAGGGCCGAGCCCACGCCACGCTGGGTCCCGCTCACCCGGGCGAAGGTGCCGATGTCGCCTACGTCGGCCGGCAGGTACGCCTCGCGGACGAGGGTCTGGAAGCCCTCCAGGCGACCCGTGGCCGCATCGGCGGCGACGAAGCAGCAGATAACCTCCGGACCGGTCAGGTAGACCCGGGCCAGGGCGTCCGGCGTGAATGGTGTCTCGAGCGCGGTCGTGCCGCCGCGGGCGATGATCGCGTTGAGCAGACCGGCGAGTTCCGAGGCGTCTTCCCGGCGCACAGGCCTCACGCGCAGATCCATCTGACCCTTCCTCGTCCTGCTCGGCGGGGCCTTGGATACACTGGCAATTTGGCGCGCGCTCGGGTCCAATGCGGCTTCGGAGTCGGGGATCACAATGCTCAAGACCCTTGCGTTCACGCTCGGCGCGGCCGCGCTCGCCGCCACGGCCCAGGCCCAGCCGGCCCCCGGCCCTTTCGCCAGCGGCGAACAGCAGCAGGCCGCCATGCGGGCCGGGACGCTGACCTCGGAACAGCTGGTGAAGAGCTACCTCGCCCGGATCGCGGCGATGGACACCAAGGGGCCCAGGCTCAACAGCATCATCGCCCTGAACCCGCATGCGCTGGCCGACGCGCGCAAGCTGGACGCCGAGCGAAAGGCCGGAAGGTTGCGAGGGCCGCTGCACGGGATACCGGTGCTGTTGAAGGACAACATCGAGTCTGACGACGGCACGGCCACGACCGCCGGCTCGCTGGCGCTGAAGGACAACGTGACCCATCGGGACGCGCCGATCGTCCGGCGGCTGACCGACGCCGGGGCAGTGATCATCGGCAAGGCCAATCTCTCCGAGTGGGCCAACTTCCGCTCCACCCGCTCGATCAGCGGCTGGACCGGGATCGCGGGCTTGGTGCGCAATCCCTATTCGCTGGACCGCACCGCCTGCGGCTCGTCGGCCGGCTCCGGCGCGGCGGTGGCCGCGGGGCTGGTCACCAACGCCATCGGGACGGAGACGGACGGCTCGATCACCTGCCCGGCCGCGACCAACGGCGTCGTGGGCCTGAAGCCGACGGTGGGCTTGGTGTCGCGCACCTTCGTCGTGCCGATTTCGCCCGAGCAGGACACGCCTGGGCCGATGACCCGCTCGGTGACCGACGCCGCGGCGATGCTGGGCGCGATTGCGGGCTCCGACCCGGCCGATCCAATGACCAGGGACGCCGACGCCCACAAGACCGATTACGTGGCCGCCCTGCGGCCCGACGCGCTCAAGGGCGCCCGGATCGGCGTGCTGCGGATGACCCAGGGCCGCTCGCCGCAGACCGACCAGGTCTTCGACGCGGCGCTGGAAGCCCTGCGCAAGGCCGGAGCCGTGCTGGTGGACGTGAAAGGCCTCGACGACGCGGCCCTGGGACAGATCGCCGCTGCCGAGGGGGAGTCGCTGCGCGCGGAATTCAAGGCTTCGCTCAACGCCTACCTGGCCACGACGCCGCCATCGGTGAAGACGCGCACGCTGGCCGACCTGATCGCGTTCGACGCCCGCGAGCCGCGCGAGACGCCGCTCTTCGGCCAGGAGGTGTTCGAGCAGTCCCAGAGCGCGCCGGCGATCACCGATCCGGGCTACCTGGAAAAGCGCGCCAAGGCGCGCGACCTTTCCCGCGCCGCGCTCGACAAGATGCTGGCCGACGCCAAGGTCGAGGCCCTGGTCGGCGCCTCCACCGGCCCCGCCTCGATCGTCGATCCGGTGAACGGCAGCCGCAGCCTGGGCTCCTATTCCACCCTGCCAGCGGTCTCCGGTTATCCGCACCTGACCATCCCCATGGGACAGGTCACAGGCCTGCCGGTGAACATCTCCTTCATCGGCCCCGCGTGGTCCGAAGCGCGGCTGCTGGCGCTCGGATTTGCCTTCGAACAGGCGACACACGCTCGCTTCGATCCGCAATTCCTGCCAAATATCGCCGCGCGGCCGGAAGTGGCGAAGGCCTACGATCCGCGGTGAGGGGTTGCCGAACGGTGCTTTCGAGCCAATCTGAGGCGACGAGCTTGAGCGTCGAAGTCAGGATCCAGGTCCACTGAACACCTTATGGAACAATAAGCCGCCAAGCCGAGGGGCGATGGCCAAGAAGCGTCTGGCGAAGCGGCGCGCGGCTGCGGGCGCGCGCAAGGGCCTGTTCCTGGCCGCCTCGGCCTCGCCGGCTCGCGCCGCCAAGGTCTCCAGCCTCGCCTCGCACAAGCGCCACACCGTCCTGCGCGCCGGGCTGCACCTCGCGGCCAATGCGCCGGGCCCCCCGCCCACCTTCCACCTCATCGACACCACGATGATGTATGCGCCCCGCTCCGGCGGGGTGAAGCGCTACCTGACCGCCAAGCGCGCCTGGCTCGAAGGCTATCGGCCGGACATCCGCCACACCCTGGTGGTCCCGGGCGCCCAGACCCGGGCCGAGAACGCCGGACTGGTTACCGTCTCGGCGGCCAAACTGCCGTTCGGCGACGGCTATCGGATGCCGGCCAGCCCGACCAAATGGGCGACCGTGCTGCGCCTGCTTCGGCCCGACATCATCGAGGCGGGCGACGTCTTCGTTCCCGGCCACGCGGCGATGGAGGCCGGTGAGGCCCTGGGCGTGCCAGTGGTGGGCTTCTGCCACACCGATGCGCCGACGCTGGCCGCTCTGCACCTGGGCGAATGGGCCGAGCAACCGACGTTCAACTTCTGGGCCCAGGCCTATCAGCGCTTCGACGCGGTCGTGGCGCCCAGCCACCACACCGCCGCCCGTCTAGCGGAGGCCGGGGTCGAGCGGGTCAGCGTCCAGCCGCTCGGCGTCGACCTGAAGCTCTTCCAGCCGGGCCGCGGCGACCGCGGCAAGCTGCTGAAGCGGCTCGGATTTCCCGCCAATTCCAGGCTGCTGGTCTTCGCCGGCCGGCCGGCGCGGGAGAAGAACATCGAGTCCATGGTCGCCGCCGTGGAGATGCTGGGCGGTCCCTACCGGCTGGTGCTGATCGGGGCGGGCAAGGACATCCGCCCGTCGGCCAGGGTCGCCAGCCTCGACTTCGAACGTGAACCCGAGACGCTGGCGGGCGTCATCGCCAGTTGCGACGCCTTCATCCACGCCAACGAGAACGAGATGTTCGGCCTGGTGGTGCTGGAAGCCATGGCCGCCGGCCTGCCGGTGGTCGGGCCCAACAAGGGCGGCGTGGGTGAGATCATCGATGGAGAGATCGGTCAGCTTTCCAACGGCGTCGACCCGGCGAGCCTCGCCGAGGCGGTGGAGGCGCTCTTCGCCCGCGACCTCGAAGCCCTGAAGCATGCCGCGCGGCATCGGGCGGAGACCCGCTACAGCTGGGATCAGACCTTCGAAGGCCTGACTAGGATCTACGCCGAACTGCTCGAGGCGCGGCCCCGCCGCACCCCGCTGCGGCTCAGCGCCTGATGGTGGATCGCACCCGCCGCCAGCTTCTTGATGGCGCGGCATTCTCTCTCGCCGCCCTGGCCCTGCCGGCCGGCGCTCCCGCGGCCGAGGTGCCTGCGAAAAAGCTACGCATCCTGATCCTCGGTGGGACCGGGTTCACCGGGCCGCACCAGGTCCGCTACGCGCTGGCCCGGGGACACGAAGTCACGCTCTTCAACCGCGGTCGCCAGCCGCAGGAGTGGCCCGGCCACGTCGAGGAGCTGATCGGCGACCGCAACGGCGACCTGAAGGCGCTGGAAGGCCGCGAGTGGGACGTCTGCATCGATAACCCGACCACCCTGCCCGTCTGGGTGCGCGACGCCGGCCGGGTGCTCGCGGGCAAGGTCAAGCAGTACGTCTTCATCTCGACCATCTCGGTCTACGCCAGGAACGACAAGCCGGCGGACGAGACCGACGCGCTGGCGGCCTACAAGGGCAAGGATCCGCTGGCCGAGACGCTGGACACCTTCCGCGGCCACCTTGAGCTCTATGGTCCGCTGAAGGCCGCCAGCGAGGCCGAGGCGAAGCGGCAGTTCGGCGAGGCGGTGACCATCATCCGTCCCGGCCTAATTGTCGGCCCCGGCGACGAGACCGACCGCTTCAGCTACTGGCCCGTGCGTCTCGCCAACCCGGGCCATCGCTGGGGGGACACGGTGCTCGCGCCCGGCGATGGGGCCGACCCGGTGCAGTTCATCGATGCCCGCGACCTGGCCGAATGGACGATCCGCATGTGCGAGAGCCGCACCTTCGGCGTCTTGAACGGCACGGGTCCCGCCAGGCCGCTGACGATGAAGGCCATGATCGAGGGCATCGCAACAGGCGTCCGCGCCCGCCCGAACATTCAATGGGCGCCGGCCAAGTGGCTGGAAGACAACAGGGTTTCGGCCTGGGGCGATATGCCGGTGTGGGTGCCGAGCGAGGGCGACACTTTCGGCTTCTCCAGGCGCGACAACCGGCGGGCGCTGAAGGCGGGCCTCACCTTCCGGCCGCTGCCGATCACCGCCGCCGACACGCTGGCCTGGTTCCTCAAACAGCCGCCGGACCGCCAAGCCAAGCTGCGCTCCGGCCTCGCCGCGGAGCGCGAGGCCGCCCTCCTCGCCAAGCTCACCTAGGCGCGCCCGCTCAGCGCCCGGTGGGCATGTCCTTGAAGGGCACGTCCTTGTCGACCCGGATGTCGCCCGGCAGGCCCAGCACGCGCTCGGCGATGATGTTCTTCAGGATCTCGTCGGTGCCACCGGCGATCCGCAGGCCAGGCGCGAACATCAGCGATGTATGGAAGCCGGCCATCAGCGGCGCCAGCTCGGGGTCGTTGATGATCCCGTACTGATCCAGCATCTCGATGGCCGCGTTGGCCAGCTCCTGCATCTGGCCCGCCGAGACGATCTTGCCGATCGAGCTCTCAGGCCCCGGCGTCTGGCCGCGGGACAGCGCCGTCATGGTGCGGTTGCGGGTGTGCTTCAGCCCTTCCGCCTGGACATACCAGTCGGCCACCTTCTCGCGTAGCGCCTGGTCCTTGATCGCCGGCGCGCCATCGATCCCGGGGACGCTGCGGGCCGCCTCCATGAACTCGGCCCAGCCCGCGCCGGACGCGCCGCCCACCGCCAGCCGCTCGTTCATCAACGTGACCAGGCTCACCCGCCAGCCGTCGTCCACCGGCCCCACGCGCTGGCTGTCCTTGACCCGGACATCAGTGAAGAACACCTCGTTGAACCCGGA
>JBJMQX010000001.1:0-12936 GCA_045802455.1 Phenylobacterium sp.
GTCGACGACACCATCGAGATCGAGATCAATCCGGCCGACGTCCGCACCGACACCTACCGGGCCCCCGGCGCCGGCGGCCAGCACATCAACAAGACGGACTCGGCCGTGCGCCTGACCCACATCCCGACCGGCATCGCGGTCGCCTGCCAAGCCGGCCGCTCGCAGCACCAGAACCGCGAGGAGGCCTGGAAGATGCTGCGCGCCCGCCTCTACGAAGCCGAGCTGCAGAAGCGCGAGGCCGAGAAGCAGGCGCTGGAAGACCAGAAGACCGACATCGGCTGGGGCCACCAGATCCGCAGCTACGTCCTGCAGCCCTACCAGATGGTCAAGGACCTGCGGACCGACGTCGAGACCTCTGACACGCAAGGCGTCCTGGACGGCGACCTCGACGCGTTCATGGGCGCGGCCCTGGCGCAGCGGGTGGGGGTGTCGAAAGAGGCCTAGACCCTCAATCGGCCTGCTGGACGTAGGCGCCGGCCTTCAGGAAGCGCTCCGGGTTCTGCGCGCGGCCGTTCACCCAGACCTCGTAGTGCAGGTGGGTGCCGGTGGAGCGGCCGGTCGAGCCCATGCCGCCGACGCGGCTGCCGATCGCCACCCGCTCGCCGACCCGCACCGAGATCGCCGCCAGGTGCGCATAGCGGGTCTTGAAGCCGCGCCCGTGGTCGATCTCGACCGTGTTGCCGTAGCCCGAGCGCACCCCCGTGAACGACACCACGCCCGGCGCCGTCGCATGGACCGCCTCCATGCGGCTGCCCGGGAAGTCCTCGCCGGAGTGGAAGGCCGGACGGCTGGTGAACGGGTCCATCCGCACGCCGAAGTTGGACGAGCGCTCGGCGCCGGGCGTCGGCGCGGCCAGCGGCAGGCTCCGGGCGGTGTCCTCCAGCGCGTGGGCCTCGCCCATGTCGGCGGCGGCGTGCTGGATGCGGTTGGCGAAGTCCTCGTCGACGTCGAGCACGGCGGCGAGCGCGCGCGGATCCTTGCTCTCGATCAGCGGGCCGCCCAGGGCGCCGCCCTTGGGCATGTAGGCCGTGGGCGTCAGGCCGGCGAGCCGGAACGCCAGGCGCAGCCGGTCGGCGCGGCTCTTGGCGAAGCTGTCGGCGGCGTCCAGCAGCTGCTCCTGGCTGGCCCGCACCATCTCGACCTGCTGGGCCGGCGTCGCGCCGGTCGTGGCCAGCGCCCGGTTGATGGCCGGCGTCAGCGCCTGGGCGACGCCCGGCTGGCCCTTCATGTCGCTGAGCAGCAGGGCGAGCGCCGCGTGCCGCTTCTCGATGGCCTGGGCGAGCGTGGGCGTGGCGCCGCCCGCGGCGTTCAGCTCGGCCACCGCCGAGTTCAGCCGCGCCTGGCGGTCGGCGATCCAGCGCTCGTATTTGGCCTGGGTGCGGGCGATCTCGCGGTCTGCAGAAGATGCGGAGAGCAGGTCCACCAGCATCGCCGCGCTGCCGACGCCCATCCAGAGCGCGCAGGCGCAGACGACGCCGGCGGCGATCATCTGCTTGCGGGCGGTGAGGACGTAGCCCTTCATCTGCCCGCCCGAGCGGACGTAGAGGTGGCGTTCCGGGAACAGCTCAACGAGCGTGCTTCGCAGGCGCGCCAGGCTCTTCATGTTTCCGCGAGGTCCCCGCCCTTTTGGACTGGGGCGATATGCGAATAGATTTTCGAGCTGTGCAAGGCGCTTTGCGCCGCATACGGCGCAAGCGTGGCTTGATTCGTGCGCGGATCGAACTTTCCTGGGGAAAACCCTAGGCGGTTTTCACAGCGTCCAGCACGGCTTGCGCGTGTCCCGGCACCTTCACCTTGCGCCAGATGCGGCGGATCGTCCCGTCTTTGATCAGGAAAGTCGAACGGTCGATCCCCATGTACTCGCGGCCGTAGAGCTTCTTCATGACCCAGCTGCCGTAGCGCTCGATGACCCCGCCCTCAGGGTCCGACCCTAGGGTGACGCCCAGCCCGTACTTGCCGGCGAACTTCGCGTGGCTCTTCACGCTGTCCTTCGAGACGCCGACAACCGCCGCGCCGGCCTTCGCGAATTCAGGCGCCAGTTCCGTGAAGTTCTGCGCCTCCATGGTGCAGCCGGTGGTGTCGTCCTTCGGGTAGAAGTAGAGCACCAGGGTCCTGCCCGCGAAGTCGGCGAGGCGAATGGGGCCATCCGCGCCCTCCAGCTCGAAGTCCGGCGCCTTGGCGCCTTCCCGGATCTCAGCCATCGCAACCCTCCTAGACCGGCCTCACCAGCACGATCTTCTTCTTGCCGGCGGCCAGCTTGACGACGCCGTCCGCCAGGTCAGCCGTAGTGACCATCCGGTTGGCGTCCGCCTCGGCCTTGTCGTTGACCCTGAGGCCGCCGCCTTGCGCCAGCCGCCGGGCCTCGCCCCTCGACGAAGCCAGACCGGCGTCGGTCGCCAGCGCCGCCAGCACGATGCCGGCTTCCAGCTCCGCCGCCGCGACCTCGTGCGTCGGCAGGTCGTCGGAAAGCCCGCCGCGCTCGAACGCCGCCTCCGCCGCCGCGGCGGCCCTGGCGGCCTCCTGCGGCCCGTGCAGCATCGCCGTCGCCGCGTTGGCGAGCACCTTCTTGGCCTCGTTGATCTCAGCGCCCGAAAGCGCCTCCAACTTGGCGATCTCGTCCAACGGCAGCTCGGTGAAGAGCCGCAGGAAACGGCCGACGTCGGCGTCCTCGGTGTTCCGCCAGAACTGCCAATAGTCGTAGGGGCTGCGCAGGTCGGCGTTCAGCCAGACCGCGCCGGCCGCGGTCTTGCCCATCTTGGCGCCCGAGGCGGTGGCGAGCAGCGGCGTGGTCAGGCCGAACGCCGGCTTCCCGTCGACCCTGCGGATCAGCTCGACGCCGTTGACGATGTTGCCCCACTGGTCCGAGCCGCCCATCTGCAGCCGGCAATCCAGGCGCCGCTCCAGCTCCAGGAAGTCCACCGACTGCATCAGCATGTAGTTGAACTCGAGGAACGTCATCGGCTGTTCGCGTTCCAGCCGCTGCTTGACGCTCTCGAACGCCAGCATCCGGTTGATCGTGAAGTGCACGCCGAACTCGCGCAGGAACTCGACGTAGCCGAACTTCGAAAGCCACAGGTCGTTGTCGACCAGGACCGCGTCGGTCGGCCCATCCCCGAATCTCAGGAACTTCGCGAACACCGTCTGGATCGAGGCGATGTTGGCCTGGATGGTCTCCTCGGACAGCAGCGGCCGCGAGGCGTCCTTGTCCGTGGGGTCGCCCACCTTCGTCGTGCCGCCGCCCATCAGCACGATCGGCTTGTGGCCGGCCTGCTGGAAGCGGCGCAGCATCATGATCTGGATCAGGCTGCCGACGTGCAGGCTGGGCGCGGTGGCGTCGAAGCCGATGTAGGCGGCGATCGGCCCCTTCAGGCACGCCTCGTCCAGCTCGGTCGGGTGGGTGATCTGATGAATGAAGCCACGCGCCTGCATGGTCTGCAGGAACTCGGACTTGAAGGCGGCTTCGGTCATCTGGGGCTCGTCGAGGGGCGCGCGGTGCGGCTCTAGCACGGCGTCGTCGGGATTATCGAGCGGCATGGCAGGTCTCCTTGGCTTGGAAGGAGGCCGACGCGCGATCTGGGTTCTGACGGAGCGCCGGCCGGGAAGGGCAGGCGCGTGTGATCGGTCGCCTGCGGCTAGGGCAGGCGGTAATAGCGGCCGAAAAGGGCGTGCCGTCCGATCATGGGTGGGCTGGCTACACGCCGCGCAGCATGGCAGTCAAGCCGCATGCGCGTGCTCGGATTCATGACCGGAACCTCGCTCGACGCCGTCGACATGGCGGTGCTGGAGACCGACGGGGAGCAGATCACCGCCTTCGGGCCGGCCGGCGAGCGCAAGCTCAGCGATCCCACCCGCGACCTGATGCTGGCCGCGACCCGCGAGGCGCTGGCTTGGCCACGCGGCGCGCCGGAGCCCGCGGTCTTCGCCGAGGCCGCGCGCGCGGGGGCCGAGGAGCATGTCGCGGCCGCCGAGGAGTTCCTGAAGTCCAATGGCCTCGCCTGGTCCGACATCGACCTGATCGGCATGCACGGCCAGACCGTCCTGCACGAGCGGCCCGGCGAAGGGGGCCCCGGCCGCACCGTTCAGCTCGGCGACGCCCGGTTGCTGGCGAGCAGGGCCGGCGTCCCGGTCGCCCATGATTTCCGCACGACCGACGTGGCCGCCGGCGGGGAGGGCGCCCCGCTGGCGCCGGTCTATCACCTGGCCCGCGCGAGGTTTTCCAAGCTCGAGCCGCCGCTGGCCGTGCTGAACATCGGCGGCGTGGCCAATGTCACCTTCTGGCCCGGTGGCGCCGGCCGCGAGGAGGAGATCGTCGCCTTCGACACAGGTCCCGGCAACGGCATGATCGATCTGATGGTCCAGGCCAGGGGCGCCGGCCGCTTCGACGCGGGCGGCAGGTTCGCCAGCGTCGGACGGGTGGACGCAGGCGTGCTCTCGGCCCTGCTCGGCCACCCGTATTTCAAGGCGCCGCCGCCCAAGTCGCTCGACCGCTACGACTTCTCGCTGGAGCCGCTGGAAAAGCTGGAGCTGGAGGACGCCGCAGCGACCCTCGTGGCGTTCACGGCCGAGGGCGTGAAGGCCGGCCTGGAGCTGATCGGCCAGGCTCCGCGCGAGGTGATCGTCACCGGCGGCGGCCGGCACAATCCCGAGATCATGAAGGCGCTCGCCGAACGCCTGCCCGCGCCCGTGCGCGCGGCCGAGGCGCACGGCTGGCGTGGCGACGCCATCGAGGCCGAGGCCATCGCCTACCTCGCGGCCCGAACCGCCCGGAAGTTGCCGATCAGCTATCCCAAGACAACAGGGGTCGCCAAGCCGATGACGGGCGGCAAGATCGCGAAGCCCTGAGCGGGCTCAGTCCTTCGCCCGCTCCTGGTACGAGCCGTCTTCGGTCAGGATGACCACCCGGGTGCCGGAGGCGATGTAGGGCGGGACCATGATCCGCGCGCCGTTGGAAAGCGTCGCCGGCTTGTAGGAGGACGAGGCGGTCTGGTTTTTCACCGCCGGTTCCGTGTCGGTGATTTCCAGCGTCACCGTGCGGGGCAGTTCCAGCGCGATCGGGATGCCTTCGTGGGTCGAGAGGGTGACCGTCATGCCGTCCTGCAGCCACGGCGCGGCGTCGCCCACGACCTCTCGGGAGGCCACGACCTGGTCGTAGGTCTCCGGGTTCATGAAGTGGAAGCCTTCGCCGTCCTCGTAGAGGAAGGTGAAGCTGCGATCGTCGACGAAGGCCCGCTCCACCTGCTCGGTCGTGCGCCAGCGCTCGGACACCTTCACCCCGTCGGAGATGCGCCGCATGTTGAGCTGGGTCACCGGCGTGCCCTTGCCGGGGTGGATGTTCTCGGCCGTCAGGACGACGTAGAGCTTGCCTTCCATGTCGACGACAGCGCCCTTGCGCAGCGAGCTTGCAGCTACTTTCACGTCTTCTTCCTCGAGATGTGCGGACCCTCGCGACGCCCCGCCGCGATTCCGCTGATGCAATTGTTGAGGCGCCCCTATAGCGATTGGGGCCGAAATCGCCAGCCCCCAGCCGGTCGCACCTTGCCCGAAGCCTCACCCTGGTGGAGCCCTGACCGCCTCGCCGACCGGCGTCCCTTCCTGAAGGCGCGCGGCGAGATCGTCCGCGCGATCCGCGCCTGGTTCGAGGCCCGCGGGTTCGCTGAAGTCGAGACGCCGGCCCTGCAGGCCTCCCCGGGCAACGAGGCGCACCTGCACGCCTTCGCCACGCAGGCCATCGACCTGGATGGCGAGCGGACCCCGCTTTACCTGCGCACCTCGCCGGAGTTCGCCGCCAAGAAGCTGCTGGCGGCCGGCGAGCCGCGCCTCTTCGAATTGGCCCGCGTCTGGCGCAACCGCGAGCGCGGCCCGCTGCACCACCCCGAGTTCACCATGCTGGAGTGGTACCGCGCCGAGGAGCCCTACGAGACCTTGATGGACGATTGCGCCCACCTCCTGGGTGTCGCCGCGCAGGCGGCCGGCGCCAAGGCGCTCAGCTTCCGCGGCCGGAGCGTCGATCCGCTGGCCGCGCCCGAGCGGGTCACGCTGGCCGAAGCCTTCGATCGGTTCGCGGGCATCGATCTCCTCGCAACCGTCCAGGCCGATGGCGGCGCCGACCGCGACGCACTGGCCGCGGCCGCGAAGGAGCAGGGCATCCGAACCGCCGAGGACGACACCTGGACCGACGTGTTCAGCCGGGTGCTGGTCGAGAGGGTCGAGCCTAACCTCGGCCGCGACCGTGCGACCATCCTTTGCGAATACCCGGTCAGCGAGGCCGCGCTCGCCCGCCCCAAACCGGCGGATCCGCGCGTCGCCGAGCGCTTCGAGCTCTATGCCTGCGGCGTCGAGCTGGCCAACTGCTTCGGCGAGCTCACCGACCCGGCCGAGCAGCGCCGCCGCTTCGAGGCGGAGATGGCCGAGAAGGCCCGCGTCTACGGCGAGCGCTATCCGATCGACGAGGACTTCCTGGCCGCGCTCGCCCGGATGCCGCCGGCCAGCGGCGCCGCGCTCGGGCTCGATCGGCTGGTGATGCTCGCCACCGGCGCCGGCCGCATCGAGCAGGTGCTCTGGGCCCCCGTCTAGGCCTGGCCGGGCGGCTGCGGCCGCGCGATCTGGTGCAGTTCCTCGTCCGAGGGCAACCGGCCGTGCGGCGTCGCCTCGTCCACCGCCTGCGGCAGCACGTGCGCAAGGTCGGTCAGCAGCGCGTCGCGCGGCATGCCGGTCTGCTGCTGAAGCTGCTGGATGGTGTCTTCGCCCAGCGCCTGCGGCAGCTGCGCGGGCGAAATCGGCTGGTTCTCGCCGTGCTGCACCCAGGAATTCGCCTGTTGGCCGAAACCCCGCTGCTGCAGCTGGTTGATCAGCGAACCCAACGCGCCGGCCCCGCCCAGGCCGCCCAGCAGGCCGCCAAGCCCGCCGCCTCCGCCCCCCAGCATGCCGCCCAGGCCTCCCAGCATGCCGCCCAGCCCGCCTCCCGGCGCGCGCTGCGCTTGGCTTTGCGGATCAAAGCTGCGCGATTGGGCGCCGCCGCCGTGGCTCGCCTCGTAGCTGCGTACGGCTTTCACCGCGAGCGCCAGGAGCACGCCGGCCGCGACTGTGGAGCCGAGTCCCGGCCTCTGCTGCGGCTGACCGCCCGCACCCATTCCGCCAAGCACTGAATCGAGCAGTCCCATTCGCGTACTCCTGTGGAAGTTCAAGCGGCGACAACCGCGCGAGCGGGGCTGTCGTTCCCTCACGGCGCAGGCTGGAACAGGCCGTACCGGCGACGGGTTGGGGCGCGGACGGAGGGGCCCCGCCCATCCAGAACCGCCAACCCAAGGAGCGCCCATGGGCATCTTCAGCTCGATCATGGACAAGATCTTCCATCACCCGGCCGCCCAGGCGTCCCCGGCGCAGCAGCCCCAGGCGCAGGCCGCGCCTCAGCCAAGCCCTCAGGCCACGCCACAAGCGGCCAACGAACAGGCGGCGCCAGCGCCGGCGGTCGACGTCGGCGCGGTGCTCGCCGTGATGGCCAAGGACAAGGGCGGCGGCGGCAACTACCAGTCCTCGATCGTCGACCTGCTGAAGCTGCTCGACCTCGACTCCAGTCTCGACGCCCGCAAATCGCTTGCCCAGGAGCTCAACGTGCACGTGGGCGCCGATGGATCGGCCGAACAGAACATCGCGCTGCACAAGGCGGTGATGCAGAAGCTGGCCGAGAACGGCGGCATCGTGCCGGACAGCCTTCGGGCGGCCTAGGAGGCCCATGCGTTGCGGCGGGCAGGGGCTTGCGCCATACCGCGCCGGTCATGTCCGCCGTCCGCACCCTTCGAACCCTTGACGCCCTCGAAGCGGCGGGCCTGGTCGCGCCCGGGCGGCGTCCGGCGCTGGAGCGCGTGGCGGCGCAGTACGCGGTCGCCATCACGCCGGCGATGGCCCAGCTGGTCGAGACGGCCGGCGATCCCATCGGGCGGCAGTTCACGCCATCCGAGGCCGAGCTCGATCATCTTGACCACGAGTCCGCCGACCCGATTGGCGACGATGCCCATTCTCCGGTCGACGGGATCGTCCATCGCTATCCGGACCGCTGCCTGTTGAAGCTCAACCACGCCTGCGCGGTCTACTGCCGGTTCTGCTTCCGGCGCGAGATGGTCGGGCCCGACGGCGTGCGGCCGCTGTCGCCGAGCGCCCTGGACGCGGCGATCGCCTACATCGCGGAGCATCCCGCGATCTGGGAGGTGATCGTCACCGGCGGCGATCCCCTCATCCTCTCGCCGCGGCGCATTCGCGACGCGATGGGTCCGCTCGCCGGCATCGAGCACGTCAAGGTGGTCCGCTTCCACACGCGGGTCCCGGCTGTCGATCCCGAGCGCGTGACCGACGAGCTGGTCGCGGCGCTCCAGGCTTCCGGCAAGACCACCTATGTCGCCTTGCACGCCAACCACGCCCGCGAGCTGACGGCCACCGCCCGCGCCGCCTGCGCGAGGCTGGTCGACGCCGGCATCCCGATGCTCGGCCAGACGGTGCTGCTGAAAGGCGTCAACGACGACCCGGAGGCCCTGGAAGCGCTGTTCCGCGCCATGGTCGAGACGCGCATCAAGCCCTACTACCTGCACCATCCGGACCTCGCGCCCGGCACGGCCCACTTCCGCGGCACGCTGGAGGAAGGCCAGGCGCTGATGAGGAGCTTGCGAGGCGCGGTCTCCGGCCTTTGCCAGCCGACCTACATCCTCGATATCCCGGGCGGCCACGGCAAGGTCCCGGTGGGCCCCGGCTATGTCTGCGGGGCGGAGGTCGAGGACCCGGCCGGTCGCCGCCACGCCTATCCGCCTGAAGCCGATTGATGGCCTGGACGCGCCGCTACGACGAGGCCGAGCCGCAGCGGGTCAACAAGTGGCTGGGCCAGAGCGGCGTCTGCTCACGACGCGAGGCCGAGGCGCTGATCGAGCAGGGCCTGGTCTCCATCGACGGGGAGACGGTCGCCGACACCGGCCGCAAGATCCTCCCCGGTCAGACGCTCACCGTGGCTGATGCTTTGGGCCCGGCGCCGCTCAGCGTCGTGCTGCACAAGCCGATGGGCATCGTCTCGGCCCAGCCGGAGCCCGGCCAGACACCGGCCGTGCGACTGCTCACCCGCGCGGCCCTGCTGGGCGAGGCGCCCTACATCCCCGACCGCGACACCCGCCTGGCGCCGCTCGGCCGGCTGGACATGGATTCGCGGGGCCTGCTGCTGCTTTCCGACGACGGGGTGCTCGCCAAGGCGGTGATCGGCCCGCAGTCGGACCTCGAAAAGGAATACCTGGTCACCGTGACCGGCAGAATCACGCCCGAGAAGATCGCCCGCCTGTGCCATGGCCTGGCCATGGACGGCCGCCAGCTGAAACCCGCCAAGGTCAGCCTGATCCACGGCCAGCAGCTCCGCTTCATCCTGAAGGAAGGCCGCAACCGCCAGATCCGCCGCATGTGCGAGCTCGTCGGCCTGCACGTCATGGACCTGGTGCGGGTCCGGATCGGGTCCTTGAGCCTGGGCGACCTCGCCGAGGGAAGGTGGCGGGTGCTAAGCGAGGCCGAACGCGCCGCGCTGATCGGTACGCCGGCGGCGACTAGGAAAGCGTGACGTAGAGCTCGCTCTCGATCACCCACTGGCCGGTGACCTTGCGCCAGACCGCGACATAGCTGCCGCTCACGCCCGCGCCCGTCCAGTGGCCGTGCTCCGCGGCCCGCTCTCCGCGGCCGTCGACGTCTATCCGCTGGGTCGTGCGGACATAGGCCGTGAAGCCGGGATCGCGGAATTGCGCCGCGAAGGCGCCTACGATTCCGTTAGCCCCTAGCACCAGCCCGCCGTCGCCGGTGATCAGCCGCGCGTCCGGCAGGAAGAACGGCCGCAGCCGATCCGCCTGCTTCGCGGCGATAAGCTTGTTGGTCAGGCGCCGGCGCGCGCGGATCGCGTCCTCCGGCGAGGTCATGCGCCCTACGCCGGCTCCGCCGCCAGGCGCTTGTCCAGGTAGGCGCCCACGCGCTGTTCCACGTCCGGCAGGTTCTCCATCCAGAAGTGGCTGGCGCCTTCCACCACGTCGTAGTCGATGACGATGCCCTTCTGGGTGCGCAGCTTGGAGACCACGCGCTCCACCTCGATCGGCGGCACCACGCTGTCGTTGCCGCCATGCAGGATCAGGCCGGAGGCCGGGCAGGGGGCCAGGAACGAGAAGTCGTAGGCGTTGGTCGGCGGCGAGACCGAGATGAAGCCGTCGGTCTCCGGCCGGCGCATCAGGAGCTGCATGCCGACCCAGGCGCCGAAGGAATAGCCCGCCACCCAGCACTGCGAGGCGGCCGGATTGGTCGACTGCAGCCAGTCCAGCGCCGTCGCCGCGTCCGCCAGCTCGCCGATGCCCGAATCGAACTCGCCCTGGCTGCGGCCGACGCCGCGGAAGTTGAACCGCAGCACCGAGAAGCCGCGCTTCATGAACAGGTGGAAGAGCTGCACGGTCACCGGGTTGTTCATCTGCCCGCCCGCCTTAGGGTGCGGGTGCAGGATCAGCGCGACCGGCGCGGTCTCCCGTTTGCCCTGCGAATAGCGGCCTTCGATCCGCCCGGCGGCGCCGGTCAGAACCACTTCTGGCATCAGAAACCTCTCAACTGGGCCGCCGCGGCAGGCCCGGAATACTTGACTACTGCGCTGGGTCTTCCTAAGTCGCAACGCGACCGCGAGGATCGGTCCCGCGCAGGGCGGCGGCTTGTAACATACGGCCGTCCGAAAACGCGAGAAAACTCAACTGGAGCGCAACGATGCGCCTCTCCACCAAGGGCCGCTACGCCGTGATGGCCATGGCCGACCTCGCACGGCGCCAGTCCGACGCCGTCCGCGCCGTCGCCCTGGCAGACATCGCCACGCGTCAGGAGATCTCACTGTCCTATCTGGAACAGCTCTTCGCGCGGCTTCGGCGCAAGGGACTGGTGCAGTCCGCCAGAGGTCCCGGCGGCGGCTACCGGTTGGCCCGCACGGCGGCTGAAACCTCGATCGCCGACATCGTCCATGCGGTGGACGAGCCGCTGCGCGCCACCCGCTGCGCCGAGCGCGGCAAGGGCTGCATGCTGAAGGGCGAGCGCTGCCTGACCCACGACCTTTGGGCCAATCTGGGTGAGCACATCGAAGGCTACCTGGCGTCCGTCAGCCTGGCCGACGTGGTCTCCGGCCGGCTTCGGGAGCAGGCCGCCGCGTGAACGTCTACCTCGACCATAACGCGACCTCGGTCGTCCGCCCCGCAGCGCGCGAGGCTATGGTCCACGCCATGCAGGTGGGCGGCAATCCGTCGAGCGTCCATGCCGCCGGCCGCGCCGCCCGCGCGCTGGTCGAGAAAGCCCGCGACCAGGTCGCAGCCCTCATCGCCGCGCCGCCTTCGACGATCATCTTCACCAGCGGCGGCACCGAGGCCAACGCCCTGGCGCTGGAAAGCGCTGTCGCCGCCGGCGCGCGGCGTTTGATCGTCTCCGCCGTCGAGCACGACAGTGTCCAGGAGACCAGCCAGGTTCTCGGCGTCGCGGTCGAGGTGCTGCCGGTCACTCCCGACGGAACCGCCGACCTGGAGTGGCTGAAGGCGCGCCTGGCCGCCTGGGACCCGGCCGACGACGGCAAGCCCTTCGTCGCCCTGATGCTGGCCAACAACGAGACCGGCGTGATCCAGCCCGTGGCTCAGGCCGCCGAGCTCGTCCGCGCCGCCGACGGCTGGCTGCACGTCGACGCCGTCCAGTCGGCCGGCAAGATCGCGGTCGACAGCCGCGCCCTGGGCGCCGACACGCTCGCCATTTCCGCCCACAAGATCGGCGGCCCGATGGGCGTCGGCGCGCTCACCTTCGGGCCCCGTGCGACGCTGTCGCGCCGCCAGCACGGCGGCGGTCAGGAACGCGGCCGGCGCGGCGGGACGGAGAACGTGCCGGGGATCGTGGGCTTCGGCGCCGCCGCCCGCGAGGCGCTGGAAGGCCTGGGCGAGTTCGGCCGCCGCGCCGCCTGGCGCGACGCCGCCGCCCGTCGCCTCAAGGCCGCCGGCGCGGTGGTTATGGGCGAAGCCGCGCCGCGCCTGCCGAACACGCTGAACGTCGCCATGGCCGGCTGGCCCGCCGACATCCAGGTGATGAACCTCGACCTGGCCGGCGTCATGGTCAGCGCCGGCGCCGCCTGCTCCTCGGGCAAGGTCAAGGTCTCGCCGGTGCTGGCTGCGATGGGGCAGGGCGAGCTCGCCGGCTGTGCGATCCGCGTCAGCGGCGGCTGGAACACCACCCAAGGCGAATGGGACCGGTTCGTGGAGACCTGGCTGGACGCGCAGGCCCGCCACGCCGCGCGCCACAAGACGCCGGCAGGAGTTGCGTAATGGCCGCCGTCACCCAGACCGTCGAACACGTCGCCAGCCTCGAGAAATACAAGCACGGCTTCGTCACCGACGTCGAACAGGACTTCGCGCCCAAGGGGCTCAGCGCCGACATCGTCCGCTTCATCTCGGCCAAGAAGGACGAGCCGGCGTGGATGCTGGAGTGGCGCCTCGGCGCCTTCGAGCGCTGGCAGGCCATGGAGGAGCCCGCCTGGGCCAAGGTCAGCTTCCCGCGCATCGACTACCAGGACAGCTACTACTACGCCGCGCCGAGGCAGAAGGCGGCGCTGAAGAGCCTCGACGAGGTCGATCCCGAGATCCTGGAGACCTACAAGAAGCTCGGCATCCCGCTGCGCGAGCAGGAGGTGCTGGCGGGCGTCGAGGGCGCGCCGCGCTACGCCGTGGACGCGGTGTTCGACAGCGTCAGCGTCGTCACCACCTTCAAGAAGGAGCTCGCCCAGGCCGGCGTGATCTTCTGCTCGATGAGCGAGGCGATCCGCGAGCACCCCGAGCTGGTGAAGCAGTACCTGGGCTCGGTGGTGCCGGTCAGCGACAACTACTTCGCCTGCCTGAACGCGGCGGTCTTCTCGGACGGCAGCTTCGTCTA
>JBJMQX010000067.1:0-24289 GCA_045802455.1 Phenylobacterium sp.
AGGCATGGCGCGAACCTCTTACCTGTGCTTCGAGTTCGCCTGTGTCATCCCGACCGACCACGATCAGCACGGACGCAGGCCCACCAACCTCGCCCGCCGCCTTCAGGCGATCTCGGTACGCGGCAATCGTGTCGAGCGACATACGATAGGCATCGGTCGTCTTAACTTCGGCAATGATGGTGTGCCCTTCGGGCGATCGCCAAATTCCGTCGTATCCAATCGCAGACGGGACGCCCTGATAACGACCATTGGTGACGTCATAGTCCAGTCGCCGCCCGAGTTCGTTGATTAGATCCTGAAGCACCATCCCGCTCTTGCCAAAGTTGGTGGACAGGCAGTGCTCCACATAGCTCTCGATCTTTCGGCTGGGGATTTGGCCTAGGTACTCCCGAAGCTCGGCCGAGCATTCCGATCCGTCGGTGAGACTTCCAGTTCCCGCAGTCGACACCACCTGCTCGATGCTGAGTTCGCTGACTGTCCCCGGGTTCGATTTCCAGAGGGAAATGAGTGGCATGTGATCGCGTCGCCTCTAACTGATAGAATAATAGCGGTTGCTTCTCGAAGTTCTGCAACCCGGGGAGGCTTCCAATCAGTGCCCTAGCTGTTTGTGACTCCCCTCCCCTCGCCCGCAGAGTCCCGCTAAACCCCGCCCCATGCCCGCCGCCGCCCACTCCACCATGGCCGACAAGGCCGCCAGCTATGGCCTGAGCTCCGCCGAGTACGCGGTGATCCTGCGCCGGCTGAACCGGGAGCCGAACGACGTCGAGCTGGGGGTGTTTTCGGTGATGTGGTCGGAGCACTGCTCCTACAAGTCGTCGAAGGTCCACCTGGGGAAGTTCCCGACCACGGGGCCGCGGGTGATCTGTGGGCCGGGGGAGAACGCCGGGGTCATCGACATCGGGGATGGGCTGGCCTGCGTGTTCAAGATGGAGTCGCACAACCACCCCTCGTTCATCGAGCCCTACCAGGGGGCGGCGACGGGGGTGGGCGGGATCATGCGCGACGTCTTCACCATGGGGGCGCGGCCGGTGGCGTTGCTGAACGCTCTGCGGTTCGGCGATCCCGGCCATCCGAAGACCCGGCGGCTGGTGGCCGGCGTGGTGGCGGGGATCGGCGGGTACGGCAACTGCGTGGGCGTGCCGACGGTGGCCGGCGAGACGAATTTCCACCGCGGCTATGACGGCAACATCCTGGTCAACGCCATGTGCGTGGGCCTGGCCGACGCGGACAAGATCTTCTATTCGGCCGCGCCGGCGGCGGGCCTGCCGGTGGTCTATTTCGGCTCCAAGACCGGGCGCGACGGCATCCACGGGGCGACCATGGCCTCGGCCGAGTTCGACGAGGCGTCGGACGAGAAGCGCCCGACGGTGCAGGTGGGCGACCCGTTCGCCGAGAAGCTGCTGATCGAGGCGACGCTGGAGCTGATGGCGTCGGGGGCGGTGGCGGCGATCCAGGACATGGGGGCGGCGGGGCTGACCAGCTCTTCGGTGGAGATGGCCGGCAAGGGCGGGGTGGGGATCGAGCTCGACCTGGACTGCGTGCCGCAGCGCGAGGAGGGCATGAGCGCCTACGAGATGATGCTGTCGGAGAGCCAGGAGCGGATGCTGGCGATCCTGAAGCCCGGGCGCGAGGCGGACGGGAAGCGGATCTTCGCCAAGTGGGGGCTGGATGCGGCGACGATAGGCGTGACGACGGAGACCGGGCGGCTGGTGCTGAAGCACCGGGGCGAGGTGGTGGCCGACGTGCCGCTGGCGCCGCTGTTCGACGACGCGCCGCTGTACGAGCGGCCGTGGGTGGCGCCTGTTGTGCCGGCGCGGCTGGAGGCGGGCGACGTGCCGACGCCGGCGGACTGGGGGGCGGCGGTGCTGAGGCTGATGGGCAGCCCGGACATGGCGTCCAAGCGCTGGCTCTGGGAGCAGTACGACCGGCACGTGATGGCCGACACGCTGGAGGATAGCGCGACCGGGGCGGACGCGGGGATCGTGCGGGTGCACGGGACGCGGAAGGCGCTGGCGGTGACCTCGGACGTGACGCCGCGCTATGTGCAGGCGGACCCCTACGAGGGCGGCAAACAGGCGGTGGCCGAGGCCTGGCGCAATCTCTGCGCCGTGGGGGCCACGCCGATCGCGATCACCGACAACCTGAACTTCGGCAACCCCGAGCGGCCGGAGATCATGGGCCAGATCGTGCGCGCCATCGAGGGGATGGCGGAGGCGTGCCGGGCGCTGGATTTCCCGGTCGTGAGCGGGAATGTGTCGCTCTACAACGAGACCAACGGGGCGGCCATTCCGCCGACGCCGACGGTGGGGGCCGTGGGGCTGATCGAGGACTATGGGCGCCGCGCGGATTTCGCGGGGCTGAAGCCGGGGGACGCGCTGGTGCTGGTGGGGGAGACGCGCGGGGAATTGGGGCAATCGATGTACCTGCGCGAGCTGCTGGGGCGGGAAGCGGGCGCGCCGCCGCCGGTCGACCTGGCCGCCGAGCGGCGGGCGGGCGAGTTCGTGCGGAGCCTGATCCAGTCGGGACAAGTCTCTGTCGTGCATGACCTTTCGGACGGCGGGCTGGTGGCCGCGCTGGCGGAGATGGCGCTGGCGTCGGGGGTCGGCGGGCAGCTTGTCGCGCCGGAGGGGATCGCGCCCGCAGGCTGGCTGTTCGGCGAGGACCAGGGCCGCTACCTGATCGCCACGCGGGGCGCCGAGGCGCTGCTGGCCGCGGCCGAGGCCGCCGACATCCCGGCCCGCGTGGTGGGCGAAGCCTGCAACGACGTGGTCGCCTGCCCCGGCCTCTTCAGCCTCTCGCTCGAGCGGCTGCGCGCGGCCCACGAGGCCTGGCTGCCCGGGTACATGGGCGGCTGATGGCCAGCCGCGGCGCGGACGCCAGCCTGGTCGGCCAGCCCGGCTCGCGGGGGCTGATCCCGACGCCGGCGGCGGTGCTGGACCTGGACGCCTTCGAGCGCAACGTGGCGACGATGGCCGAGCGGGCGCGGGCCGCGAGCCTGGCGCTCAGGCCCCACGCCAAGTCGCACAAGTGCGCGGCGGTCGCCCGGCGGCAGATCGAGGCCGGCGCGGTCGGCGTCTGCTGCGCCAAGTTGGCCGAGGCCGAGGCGCTGGCGCAGACGGGCATCGGCCAGATCCTGGTCACCTCGCCGATCGCGGGAGCCGTGCAGGCGGGCCGCGCGGCGCGCCTGGCCGCCGAGCTCGCCGACTTCCGCATCGTGATCGACCATCCGGACGGCGTGGCGGAGCTGGCGGCCGCCGGGGCGGGACCCATCCAGGTGTTGATCGACGTCGACCCGGGCCTGGGCCGTACCGGGGTGCGCGACGCCGCCCAGGCGGTCGAGGTGTTCCGCGCGGTCGCGGCCCAACCGGCCCTGAAGTTGCTGGGCGTGCAGTGCTATGGCGGCAATTGGCAGCATATCGAGGGCGCCAATGCGCGGGCCGCGGCGGTGGCCGACGGGATGGCGCGGCTGAAGGCGGTGATGGCGGCCCTGCGCGAGGCCGGCGCGCGGATCGACGTGGTGACCGGCGGCGGCACCGGCAGCTTCGCGGCCGACGCCGCCCAGGGGGTGCTCACCGAGGTGCAGCCCGGCTCCTACGCCTTCATGGACCGGGAGTACTGCGAGGCGCTGCAGGCCGATCCGGACGGTGCGTTCGAACAGGCGCTGGTGGTTGCGGCGACGGTGATCAGCGCCAACCAGCCGAAGTGGGTGACGGTGGACGCAGGCCTGAAGGCGTTCTCGTCGGACGGTCCCCTGCCCTTGCCGCTGACGCCGGCGTTCGAGGGCTGCCTCTACCGGTTCTTCGGCGACGAGCACGGGCTGCTGATGCGACCGGAGGGGCGGGCCGTGGAACGGGGCGAGCGGGTCGACTTCATGCCCGGCCACATCGACCCGACGCTGGACCGCTACGACGTGCTGCACATGGTGCGCGGCGACGTGCTTGTGGAGATCGCGCCGATCGAGGCTCGCGGCGCCTCGCAGTAGCGATCAGTCCGCCCCAGTCACTCGGGGCGCGTGCTGGCCAGCTCGATGTGCAGGTGCGGGCCCTGGGGGCCATGGCGGCCCTCGGCGATCACCTTGGCGAAGGGCGCGCCCGAGCGCTGCAGCCGGGCGGCGGCGGCGTGGATGGGCAGGCCGTCGACGACCGCATCGTAGGCGCCGGGCGCCGCGGCCCCGCCGGTCGAGTGCTTGGAGGTCTGCCCGGCCGCCACCGTGCCCGCGCCGTGGCGGCGGAGCGCGTCCTCCTGGGCGCGGGTGCGATAGCCGCTGGTCTGGCGCCAGCGGCCGGAGCCGAACACCTGGTCCATGGTGGTGCGGAAGTCAGCGCCCGTGCGGGGCGCTTCCTGGGCTGTCGGACGCGCCTTACGGCCGGGGTTGGCGCGCTCGGCCTCCTGGTCGGCGCTGACCACGAGCGGCAGCCCGGCCTGCGCCGCTGTGGCGAGGCCGAGGGCTGCGAGCACGCCCGCCAGCGCCGATCTGGTCGCGATAGCCATGCCTTCGGACACACCACCCGGCGCGTTTCCCGCCGTTGGCCGCAAGGTTAGCGGGCAGAGGCTTCCAATGTGTTCACGCTGGCGCCGCGCGCCCGGCGGGCGGAAGATCGCCGCGACCAGAGCCACGGGAGCGCCCGCATGACCGACTATGCCGAGATCCTCTACGCCTGCGACGGCCCGGTCGCGACGATCACGCTGAACCGGCCGGAGACGCTGAACGCGCTGACCGACCTCACCCAGGCCGAGGTGCGCCATGCGCTGGACGCCTCGGAGCGCGATCCGCAGGTGATCGGCACGGTGCTGACCGGCGCCGGGCGCGGCTTCTGCTCCGGCGTCGACATGAACGCGCTGGGCGAAATGAGCGCGGCGGGCCGGCGGCTGGGCCAGGGCTACGCGCACCTGAAGGCCGATCCCGGCAACGCGCTGGACGACCCGAACTACAGGTGGGCGCCGGCCTATTTCCTGGGGCTGCGTAAGCCGCTGATCGCGGCGGTGAACGGCGCCTGCGCCGGGCTGGGCTTCAGCTACGCCACCTTCTGCGACCTGCGGTTCATGGAGACGGGCGCGCGGATCGTCACCTCGTTCGCGCCGCGCGGGCTGATCGCCGAGCACGGGACGAGCTGGATGCTGCCGCGGCTGGTCGGGCCCGCGAACGCGCTGGACATGCTCTGGAGCTCGCGGCGGGTGGAGGCCGACGAGGCCCTGCGCATGGGCTGGGCCAACCGGGTCTGCGAACCTGGCCAGGCCGCGGCCGAGGCGGCGCAGTACCTGCGCGGGCTCGCCGCCACGGGCGCGCCGACCTCGCTGATGATGATGAAGCGCCAGGTGTGGCGCCACCTGAACCGCGAGCTCGCCGACGCCATGGCCGAGAGCACCCGCTGGATGGACGAAAGCCTGGCCCGCGCGGACTTCAAGGAAGGCGTGGCCGCCTTCGTCGAAAAGCGCCCGCCCCGCTTCGCCCCGGTGAGCCTTGAGGCTTAGACGCCGGCCCCCGACAAAGCTGACCGCGGGCCCCGACGCAAGTTCACCCGTTCAGATCGGGTGGAGTCCGCAAAGGCTTGCGAGTTGCAGGGCGGCGTCCTTTTCGAAGGTGGCGAAACGGCTGCGCATCAGGCTCGATCGGAGCTCGGTCAAGCCGGGCAGGATCAGCGGCGAGCCGGCGTCGCTGGGGTCATCGAGGAAGATCCAACCCTGGCGCATCCACGGCCAGAGGCCGCCGACCACGCCGACGCAGGCCGGCATCGCGCAGTGGGTCCAGCTCTTCTTGCTCTCCTCCTGGGTCCGCGGCTCGCGCGCCATCACCTCAGGCACCTGGACCGTGAAGGCCTGTCCGGTCCTGGTTCCCGACAGCCCCCCCAGCAGCGCAAGATCGTAAGGGATGGCTTCGCCATACCGAGCGTAGAAGCTCGCCATCCGGCGAATGCTGTCGACGTCGCCGATCGCGTCGTAGAGATAGGCGCTGATCACGCCCAGGACGGGATCGGCGTGCTTCCACTCGCGCAGCTTGACCGCCAAGTCGGTCGCCGCTTCGCCCCGCAACGCGCCGCTCTCCAGGGCGTCCAGCGCCTCCTCCACAGGAGCATCCGACTTTCGCGGCATATGAAGGTCGCGGTAGACGAGACCCGTTACGCCATACTCGTCGCGAACCAGGGAGCCGAAGAAGTCCCTGAGGGCCACAGTCGCTGCAAATCGCCCGTCGGAGAACTCGACCAAGGCGGCTGCCGGCTCAGCCAGGGTGTAGCTTCCTTGATCCTTGATCGACCAGGAGCCGGGTCCGATGGCGTCGGCAAGTGGCCCCTGCTGAAGCCAAAGCCGGGGCGCGTCGTGACCAATCACCGAAAGCCCGGACGAAACGTCCGAGCCCGATGGAAGGGACCCGCTGCGCAGTTGTTCGGAGAGCGCCGGCCGCATAGGGGATGGAAGGGGTTCGGCTGACACAGGCGGTTCATCATCGCCCCCTCCTGACCCGCCGAAGGCATAGTCGGCGAAGTCGTCGCCCCCCTCGTCCAGGATCTCCAGGCCGATCCCGAGGTTGCTGTCGGTCAGCCGGGACTGGAAGCCTAAGGACGAGCCGCCCATCGGGAAGCCTGACCTGCGGGTGCGGCGGTTTTTCGCCGCAGGTTTGGGAAGCGGGGCCGTGCCCATTCGGCCCAGCTTCCCCTTGGGCGGCCACGGCGGAAACACCGGAGGCGTGATCGGGGGGGTCTTGCTGAAATAGTAGTCGTCGCCCTCCGGGAAGGTCGGACTGATGGTCGGCGTGAGCGTCAGGTCGTAATCCTTGGCGCGGGCGGGCACCTCGACCTGCAGATAGGCGCCAAGGCTGCGGCTGGTGATCCTGTCGGGCTGCAGCTTGGAGAACGGCTTTTCCTGGATCCCGGAGAGGCCCCAGAGGCCCTCGACCAGCACGCCCGAGAACAGGCAGCGATCGTCGTCGGGATCCGCTCCCGGAATCATGAACGCCTCGGCCCCGTCCTGGGCGGCGACGAACTTGTCGATAGCCACTGTGCCGTCCACGGGCCGGGGGCCGGCGCCCAGAACGGCGTCCGGGACCAGGTCGGCCTGCTCGATGTCCGAAGGCAGCGACCGGCAGGCGTCGGATATGATGCAGAGCTGCCGCGGGCCATACATCGTAAGGCGACGCTTCAGAACCTCGACGGCCACTGCGCGGAGCTCGGCTCGCCAGTCCGACAACAGCCAGAGGCCTTCTTCCAGCTCCCGGATGAGGCCGTGTCCCGCGAAATAGACGATGATGCGGTGGATCGGGTCGCCGGAGGCCTGCAGCAGGGTCTCGATCTTGGTCCGCAGGTCACCCATGGTCACGTCGTCGTCTTCGTCCGTGACCAGCAGCGTCTCGTAATCCTGCCGCCTTGCCCAATCCACGAAGGCGCGAGCGCCATTGATCGCTCCGCCCAGGTATTTCGGCGGCACCGAACCCGCGACGGCGATGGCGATCGCGATCTTCCGCATCTCTCCGGACATCGGCCTGGTCCCCTCTCAGGGCGGCTGCGGCGCCGCTCGACTGCTTGACTGCAAGCCCGAGCGTGCCAGAGATAACGTCATTATTGCAAATTTCCGTTCTACAACCAGGGGGTCCGCAATGGCTTTCGATGTTGCAGGCGCAAAGAGCTACATCCAGTCCATCGACCTGAGGGGCACGCCCCGTTCGGCCCTCAGCATGGATGCCGCGACAGAGGCTGGATCGGTCTTCGACAAGGCCAAGGATCAGGCCCAGGTCGTGGGCTCTGGGCTGTTTTCGTTCGAACAGGGCGTCGATCCCGAGGTCCGCGAGGCCATCTCCGACTCCGCGCTTCTCGCCCAACTCCACGCGAACAAGCAGGTCGATTTCGAGAAGGATCCCGAACGCTGGTTCGTCGTCTACAGCGAGGTGCTGCAAAACGTCGGCTGGACGGTCCAAGACCAAGGATGGACGAACTACAACGCCGGCGGCACCCAGGCCGAAGTCAACGAGAAGGTCGTCGATCTGCTCGGTGTGGCGCTCGGTGGGTCGGCGACGGCCCTGGCGGTGATCAAGGCCACGATCGACGCCCTGAAGGGGATGGCGCCCGACAGCCCCTGGATCACGATCTTCAGCCGCGAAGTCCAGAAGGCCAACATAGCCCGTTTCCAGGTCGGACTCGTCAGCACCGATCCCAACGGCGACGTGTTCGTGAGCCTCGTCGCCTGCATCATCCGGGCGCAGAACGAGATCACCCAGGTCCTGCTCTTCAAGTTGAAGAGCGCCAACGCGACCTTCAGGGCCAATACGATGAAGGCCTCGATCAATCGCCCTTCGCTGACGGACCTCGGGCCTGCAATCCGCAGCAAGACACGAGCGTACCAGGCCGACTACCTGAGCAGCATCAAGGACGTCTAGCGCCAGCCCAATCCTCAAGAGGATCGCAACGTGACCTATCCAGGAAAAGTGCTGAAGATCGGCGCCGCCGATGCTGACGCCGTAAAGGCCGTCAAGGCGCAGCTAGCGGCGTATGGCTACGGGTCGGCGTCGCCGCCGGGCGTCTTCGACGGCGAATTGGCGTCGATTGTGAAGCTCTTTCAGTCGCAGCACGTCGATGCGGCGGGTCGTGCGCTGAAGGCCGACGGGATCGTGGGTCCGCTAACCTGGGCCGCCCTCTTCGCGAGCCCCCACGTCGACCTGCCGGCGACCGGACCGGCAGCGACCGCCTTGGCGGCGGCGAGGAGCAAGATCGGCGTCATGGAGCAGCCGCCGGGCTCGAACTCGGGGCCCGAGGTCACCGCGTTCCTGACCAGCGTCGGGGCGCACCAGGGCGACGCGTGGTGCATGGCCTTCGTGTCCTGGTGTTTCCAGCAGGCAGCCAACAACGGCGCGGCGAACGCGTTCCCGCGCACCGCCGGCTGTCTCGACGCCTGGAACGACGTCAGGGGCTCGTCGCCGCAACGTATCGTCACCCGGGCGGCGGCCATCGCCGACCCCGGCAGGGTGAAACCCGGCATGGTGTTCATCCTGGACCATGGCGGCGGCCACGGTCACACCGGGTTCGTGACCCGCCAGTTGGGCGGCGCACTCGGCACCGTCGAAGGCAACAGCAACGACACGGGCGCCGCCGAAGGAGTCGGTGTGTTCGCGCTGAACCGGCGCAGCGTCATGGAAAGCGACCTCAAGGGCTTCCTCGACTTCACGTTCTGACGCTCGAACCGGCGAGCCCCCGCCCCTACTCGGTCGCGCGCTTCAGGAGGTCGAGGGCGGCGGCGGCGAAGGCGGTCATGTTGGCGGCGCGGTCGCTCTCGCCGGTCTCCAGGGTGACGGCCATCTCGACGGGGCCGGAGATGGCGATGCAGCTGTGGCCGGCGGCGTCGCCATAGCCGTTGCCGGTGGGGCCCGCGGCCCCGGTCTCCGAAATGCCCCAGGTGGCGCCGAACCGCTCGCGCGCAGTGCGGGCCAAGAGCAGTGCGTAGGGCTCGCTGGACGAGCGCATGCCGGCCACCGCCTCCCTGGGCAGGTCCATCAGCACCATCCGCGCCTTGCCGGTGTAGACCACCGCCCCGCCCAGGTAGTAGGCGCTGGCGCCGGGCACGCCCAAGAGCGCCGCCGAGATCAGACCGCCGGACGAGCTTTCCGCCACGGCGACGGTCTCCTTGCGCTCCTTCAGCCGCGCGCCGAGCTCGGCGGCCAGCGCGTCCAGCGGCTCCATGGCGTCTCCCTCAGGTCTGCCCCTTGGCTTGGGGCCGTATCGGCGCGCATGATGCCGCCAATTACAAGACGCGGCATTTCCCGGGAGGAGATTTCATGGACGCCCAATCGCAGTGGACGGGCCTCGACGCCGGCCGGCTGGAGCGCATCGGCGAGCACCTGGAGCGCAACTACATCGGCCCCGGCAAGATCGCCGGCTGCCAGGTGAGCGTCGCCCGCCACGGCCACCTCGCCTATTCGAAGTCCTTCGGCCAGATGGACCTGGAGCGCGGCAAGCCCACCGCCGACGACACCATCTACCGCATCTATTCGATGACCAAGCCGATCACCTCGGTGGCGCTGATGAGCCTCTACGAGCGCGGCTATTTCCAGCTCAACGACCCGGTGAGCCGCTACGTCCCTTCGTGGAAGAACCATCGCGTCTGGGTGTCCGGCGAGGGCGAGGCCATGAAGACCGAGGCGCCGGCGCGGCCGGTCAGCTTCCGCGACGTGCTCTCCCACACCGCCGGCCTGACCTATGGCGGCGGCCTGCCCGGGGTCGGCATCCAGCACCCGATCGACAAGGTCTATCGCGAGCTGAAGATCCGCTCGGCGGACACCACCGACAGCATGCAGGCCTTCCTGGACAAGCTCTCCCAGGTTCCGCTGCGCTATCAGCCGGGGACCCAGTGGATGTACTCGCTGGCCACCGACGTCTGCGGCGCGCTGGTCGAGGTGATCTCCGGCAAGCCGTTCGACCAGTACCTGAAGGAGGAGATCTTCGAGCCGCTGGGCATGAAGGACACCGCCTTCTTCGTGGCCCCCGAGAAGGCCGATCGGCTGGCCGCCAACTACCAGCGCGGCCCAGACAAGCGCCTGAAGCTGATCGACGACCCCGGCACTAGCGCCTACCTGCGGGACCCCGCGTTCAAGTCGGGCGGCGGGGGCCTGACGGGCACCAGCGCCGATTACCTGCGGTTCTGCGAGATGCTGCGCCGCGGCGGGGAGCTGGACGGGGGCCGGATCCTGGGGCCGCGCACCATCGAGCTGATGCACATGAACCACCTGCCGGACGGCAAGGACCTGACCCAGTTGGCGCTCGGCACCTTCTCGGAGACCGCGAACGAGGGCGTGGGCTTCGGCCTGGGCTTCGCATCGACCCTGGGCCAGGTCGCGACCGGCACGCTGGGCGCCGGCGACTACTACTGGGGCGGGGCCGCTTCGACGATCTTCTGGGTCGACCCGAAGGAGGACCTCTCGGTGGTCTTCATGACCCAGCTGATGCCGTCCGGCACGTTCAATTTCCGCGGCCAGCTCAAGAGCATCATCTACGCGTCGATCATCGACTGAGGTCGAGCAGGAGGAGGATGGGATGAAGAGAGGCGCGATCTCCGCGGCCGCCGTGCTGGCGGTGCTGCTCGCCGGGCCGGCGTTCGCCCAGTCACAGCCGCAAGCCGCCGCCCCCAAGGCCCCCGCACCCAAGGAATGGGCGCGGAATTTCGAGGGGGTCTGGACAAACGCCACCGTCACCCGGCTCGAGCGGCCGGCGGCCTTTTCGCAGCTCGTGGTCCCGAAGGAACAGGCGGACGCGGTGGCGAAGGCGACGGCCGCACGGCTCCAAGCCGCGAACGGGCGCTCGGATCTCGGCCAGGGCGCCTTCAAGGACGAGAACGCCACGGCCGGCTACAATTCGTACTGGATCGATTCCGGCGACGGGCTGATGCGCGTGCGCGGCGAGGCGCGGTCCTCGTTCATCACCAGCCCCGCCGACGGGAAGATGCCGTTCCGCAACCGCGCGAAGAGCCTCGCCCTGATGAACCGGGACGGGGTCGAGTACCAATCCGGAAAGGGCGCCTACACGGATCCCGAGGATCTGCCGATCCGCGAGCGTTGCCTGATCGCGCAGAGCGATGCGGGCGGGCCGGTGATGCTGAATGCGATCTACAACAACAACTACAGCTTCTTCGTCACGCCGGGCTATTTCGTGATCGACCTGGAGATGAACCACGACGTCCGGATCGCGCCGATCTTCGCCTCCGCCGGACAGGCCCGTGCGTCCCACCAGCCCGCCAAGATCAGGCCCTGGCTGGGCGATACGGTGGCCTGGTGGGAGGGCGACACGCTGGTCACCGAGACCAAGAACGTGAACCCCATCCAGGAAGGACGGACGCTGACGCCCGTCTCATCGCAGGGGACGGTGACGGAGCGGTTCACGCGGATCGCCAAGGACGAACTGCTCTATCAGTTCAAGGTCGACGACCCGGTGCACTACACCCAGGCCTGGTCGGGCGAGTATTCCTTCAAGCCCGCCAAGGGGCAGATCTACGAATACGCCTGCCATGAGGGGAACTACGCGATGGAAGGCATCCTTCGCGGCGCCCGGCTCGCGGAAGCGGCCGGCAAAGGGGGAAACTGATCGGGCGCGGCCTGCGCGGCGTGCCGCATCGCAGGACCTACGCCTGGACGGGCGGGTGGCGGCGGCGCCAGTCGGTGGCCTGCTCGTAGGCGAAGGCGACGCGGCAGAGCATCGCCTCGCTCAGGCGCCGCCCGGTGAGCTGGAGGCTGTAGGGCAGGCCGTCGGGCGAGAAGCCGCACGGCACGCAGATCGCCGGCACCCCGGCCAGGTCCATGGGCATCATGAACTCGGCGCTGCGCGGCTGGGCCGCGCCCCAGGCCTGATGGTAGTCGCCGAGCGGGCCCACCTGCAGGGCGTGGGTGATCGGCCAGGCGGGGCTGTCGCTGGCCGGGCCGGCCAGGACGTCGATCGTGGCGAGCAGCGCGTCGAGCTGCGCCGTGAGCGCAGCCTGGCGCCGCCGCGCGGCGGCGAGCTGGTCCGGCGTGACCGCCGCCCCGCTGGCGAGAAAGGTGCGCAGGTAAGGTCCGTATTCCGTGGCCCGGGCGGGATAAGTCGCCGCGTGCGCCGCCGTCATCTCGTGGCCGCAGATGACGCTCCAGTACTGCGGCACATCGGCGACGTCGGGCATCCGCACCTCGACGATCCTCGCCCCTTGGCTTTCCAGCACCTTCAGCGCGGTCTCGATCGCGCGCGCCTCGCCCGCGTCGATCCCCTTGAAGGCGTAGTCCCGGTCCAGGCCGATGCGCAGGCCCCGCACGCCGCCGCCCAGCGCCTGGGCCGCGTTGGCCGGCGCGGCGTCGAGCGAGGTCGGGTCGCGCGGGTCGTGCCCGGCCATGGCGTCGAACATCAGCGCCGCGTCCGCCACCTCGCGGGCCAGGGGGCCGACATGGTCCAGGGAGTCCGCCATGGCCATGACGCCGAAGCGGCTCACCCGCCCGTAGGTGGGCTTCAGGCCCACGACGCCGTTGGCGGAAGAGGGCATGCGGATCGACCCGCCGGTGTCCGTCCCCACCGCGGCGAAGCACAGGCCGGCGGCCACCGCGACGCCCGAGCCGCTGGACGACAGGCCCGGCCAACGGTCGTGATTCCACGGGTTGAGGGGCACGTCCATGGCCGGGTTGTAGCCGGCGGCGGCGCCTTCGGAGAGGTTCAGCTTGCCCAGCACCACGGCGCCGGCGGCCCGGAGCCGGGCCACAACGGTCGCGTCTTCCTGCGGCACGAATGTGCGGCGCACGGCCAGGCCGCCCATGGTGCGGACGCCCCTGGTCCAGCAGAGGTCCTTGACGCCGATCGGGACGCCGTGCAGCGGCCCGCGATACCGTCCGGCCGCGATCTCTTGGGCGGCGGCCTGCGCATCGGCCATGGCGCCGTCCGCCATCACCGTGGCGTAGCTCTTCAGGACCGGGTCGACGGCGGCGATGCGGGCCAGCATCCCGCGCGTGACCTCCACCGGTGAGACTTCCCGCCTGGCGATGCGCCGCGCCGTCTCGCGCAGGCTGAGATAGGGCTCGAACGGAACCGACGCCCGAGCGGCGCCCGCGAAAGCCGCCGAGGCGGCCGCCGTCGCGATCACACGGCGTCGCGAAACGCCCGTTGGCAGCTGTGACATGCTTCCCCCCGATCCCTCAGTGGAAGCGCAAAGCGCGGGCGGCGCAACGCCGTTGTGACTCCCGTTCGATCCGCAGGTCGCAAACGCCAAGGCTTGCGGCGCCAGGGGGACATCGGCGCCTCGACGTTAAAGGGGCATCGAACCAACGGACCATGCGTTTTCATCCGGCGTTGGCGCCGCCGTTCGACAGCCGCCCAGGTCCAGCGGCGGAGACCAACTGACAGATGACCGGGAGGCAGTTCCCATGAAGGCGATCGTGGTGACCGATCAGGCCGCGGGAACGGCCGGGATGAAGCTGGCGGAGCGCCCCGAGCCGCAGCCATCGATCAACGACGTCATCGTTCAGGTTCATGCCGCGGGGTTCGTCGGGACTGAGCTCGCTTGGCCTTCGACGTGGACCGATCGCCTCGACCGCGACCGAACCCCGACAATCCCCGGACACGAGCTGGCCGGGGTGGTCACCGCCCTGGGCTATGGCGCGACGGGGCTCACGGTCGGACAGCGGGTGTTCGGCCTCACGGACTGGTATCGGGACGGCGCCCTGGCCGAGTACACGGCCGTCGAGGCGCGCAACCTCGCGCCGTTGCCGGGCGACGTCGACTTCACGGCCGGCGCAAGCCTGCCGATCTCAGGCCTGACCGCGTGGCAGGGCCTGATCGTGCACGGCGGCCTTCAGGCGGGACAGCGCGTGATCGCGCACGGCGCAGGCGGCGCGGTCGGCTCGATGGTGACGCAGCTCGCGCGTGAGTTCGGCGCCTACATCATCGGCACCGGGCGCGCCGCCGACCGCCAGTCCGCGCTCGACTTCGGCGCGAACCAGTATGTCGACCTCGACAACGAGGCCCTGGAAGACGTTGGCGAAGTCGATCTGGTGTTCGATCTCATCGGCGGTGAGATCGGGAAGCGGTCCGCGCGCCTCATTCGAGCCGGAGGGACCCTGGTGTCGATCGTCGGGCCGCCCGCCGCGCGCCCCGCCGGCGGCCTGGCGGTCGACTTCGTCGTCGAGGCCGATCGCGCCCAACTCTGCGAGATCGTCCAGCGGGTGCAGGACGGACGCCTGCGGACCAACATCGGCGCGGTCGCGCCCCTCGACGACGCCGTCGCCGCCTTCAACCCGACCGAGCGACGCCCGGGCAAGACGATCATCCGCGCTCGTCCGTGAGGACTTTCGGCACCTGCGCGCTGGGGCCCTAGGGTCGGCGCGCTGCTGCCAGGCCCTGTCAGCAGGGCTCGGCTAGACACCGCCCGATGAGCCCGCACCTCCTCTCCCTCGCCTCGTTGTTCGCGGTCAGCGTGGCGACCCTGGCCGTTCCAGGACCGAACAATTTCATGCTGATGCGGCTGGGGATGCGGCGCGGCCGTGGGGCGGCGCTGGCGGCGGGGTTCGGGACCACGCTTTCCTGCATGGTCTGGTGCGCCGCCGCGGCCCTGGGGCTGGCCGCCCTGCTCGCCGCCGCGCCCTGGCTCTACAAGGGCTTGCGGATCGGCGGCGGCCTCTACCTCGTCTGGTTCGCCTGGGCGATCTGGCGCAGCCGCTCCGACGCGCCGACCGAGCCAGGCGAGGCGCCGCACACGGGCTGGGGGGCCGCCTTCTGGCAGGGCTTTGCGGTCGGGATGACCAATCCGAAATCGATGCTGTTCTTCGCCTCGATCTTCTCGGCCTACGTGGGGCCGGCGACGCCGCTCTGGGTGCACATCGCGGCGATTGGCGTCGTCGTGGCCACCTGCCAAGGCTGGCAGCTCGCGATGGCCTGGCTGTTCTCGACGCGCGGGGCGGCGGACGCCTACGGCCGCGCGCAACGGCCGCTGGACCGCGGCGCGGCGGTGCTGATGGGCGGGTTCGGGGTCAGCCTGATCCTGCTGGAATAGGGGCGCGTCGGCGGCTAAGACACGGGCCATGCCGATCGCCCAAGCCGACCTCGAGACCGTCCTGCGCGAGGGGTTCCCCGACGCGGAGATCGTGATCGAGGACCTGGCCGGCGACGGCGACCACTACAAGGCCCGCATCGTTTCGCCGGCGTTCAAGGGGCTGCCGCGCGTGCGCCAGCACCAGATGGTCTACGCCGCGCTGAAGGGCCGGATGGGCGGCGAGCTGCACGCCCTGGCGCTGGAGACTTCCGCGCCCGCTTGACCCTTCCGGGCCCCGCCCCCACCTTCAGTCCGACGATTTGCCGCCGAAAGCCCGACCCGATGACCGAGACCACTGCCGTAAACCCCGAGACGGGCAACCCCGTGCACGAGTTCATCGCCAAGGCCGTGGCCGACCACCCGGTGGTGCTGTTCATGAAGGGGGTGCCGGAGCAGCCGCAGTGCGGGTTCTCGGCCCAGGTCGTGCAGATCCTGGACCACCTCGGCGCCGACTTCGTGGGCGTCAACGTGCTGCAGAGCGACGCCCTGCGCGACGGCATCAAGAGCTTCTCCGACTGGCCGACGATCCCGCAGCTCTATGTGAAGGGCGAATTCGTCGGCGGCTGCGACATCGTGCGCGAGATGTTCCAGTCGGGCGAGCTGAAGCCGTTCCTCGAGGACGCCGGCGTCCTGGCGGCTTGAGCGGCCTCTTAGAACCGCCAGAGGGCCGGCAGGTCTTCACCCGCGACTTCACGCCGGTCGCTTCCGACATCGACGAGAACGGCCACGTCAACAACGTGGTCTACCTGGACTGGGCCCAGCAGCTGGCCACCGCCCACTGGCGATCCAAGGCGCCGGCCGAGGCGCAGGCGCAATGGGCCTGGATCGCGCTGCGCCACGAGATCGACTACCGCCGCGCCCTGCTGCTGGGCGAAACCGCGCACGCCCGCACCTGGGTCTCGGCCACCGCCGAGGGCCCGCGCTTCGACCGCTATGTCCGCATCGACGCCGCGGACGGCGCCATGTGCGCCCAGGCGGTCACCACCTGGGTGCTGATCGAGCAGGCGACGGGTCGGCCAAGGCGGGTGCCTGCCTGGATGGTGGAGATGTTCAGCTAACTGCTCCTCTCCCAGCCTCTCCCACAGCGCTGCGCGCTTGGGAGAGGGGCAGGTCATCCTGCCGGCTTCAGCTTCCTGTTGAAGAAGTCCAGCGTCGCGTGGGTGCGGTGGATCATCGGCTTGGAGGTCCAGCCGGTGCGGTGCCGAAGGCCCGGGTAGGCCATCATCTCGAAGCCGATGCCGCGCTGCTGCAGCTCGTAGATCACCCGCGTGGAGTTCTCGAACACCACGTTGTCGTCGGCCATGCCGTGGAGGATGAGCAGGGTGCCGGGCTTCAGGGCGCCCAGCCGGCCGGTCACCTGGCTGAGCCGGTAGCCCTCGGGGTTGTCCTTGGGCGTCCCCATGTAGCGTTCGGTGTAGGCGGTGTCGTAGAGCGTCCAGTCGCTGACCGGCGCGCCGGCCACGCCGGCCGCGAACGGCGAGTTCGGGACCGTCAGCAGCATCAGCGTCATGTAGCCGCCGTTGGAATATCCGGTGACGCCGATGTGGGCGGCGTCCACGAACGGCAGCGACTTCAGGTAGGCGGCGCCCGCCAGCTGGTCGTCGACGTCCGGCCCGCCGGTCCGCCGGTCGATGGCGGTCTTGAAGGCGACAGAGCGGTTGGGCGTGCCGCGGTTGTCGAGCCTGAAGACGATGTAGCCGGCGTCGGTGAGTAGCTGGTCGGCGGGCGAGTTCCAGACGCTTTCGACCAGGGCGCCGGCCGGGCCGCCGTAGGTCTGCACGATCACCGGGTAGCGCTTCTTGGGATCGAAGCTGTACGGCGTGCGCATCGACCAGTAGAGGGTCTGGCCGTCGGCGGCCTTGATGGTCCCGAACTGCGGAACCCGCAGGTGGTCGAGGTAGGACGCGAACGGATGCGCCGCGGTGAGCGGGTTCTCCTCGATCCAGCGGACGCGGGTCCCGTCGGCGCGGTAGAGGGCGGTCTGCGGCGGCGTGCGCGGGTCCTGGTAGGTCCCGGCGAAGGCGCCGCCCGCCTTGGCGACCTTGACCTCCCACCAGCCGCCGGCCGGCGTGATCGCCCTGGGCTCGGCGGGCTCGCGGTAGGAGACCTCGTAGAGCCGGCGCTCGACGGGCGTGTCCTTGCCGGCGGTGAAGATGGCGACGCCGCGCGCCTCGTCGACGCCCTCGATGTCGGCCACCGGCCAGTCGCCGTGGGTCACCTGGCGGATCAGCCTGCCGTCGGCGGCGTAGAGGTAAATGTGGCGATTGCCGTCGCGTTCGGAGCCCCAGAGGAAGCTCCCGTCCTTCAGCGCCATGAAGTCGGAGAGCGCGATCCAGTGCGGGCTGGTCTCGGTGACGATGACGCGCGACGCGCCGGTCTTCGGATCGACGCTGAGGATGTCGAGCCGCTTCTGGTCGCGGGTCAGCCGCTGGACGTAGAGGACAGAGCCGTCCTTCGCCCAGGCGGCGTCGGCGAGGTAGATGTCCGGGTCGGGGCCGAGGTCCACCTTCACCCGGCGGCCGCTCTGCACGTCGGCGATGTAGAGGTCCACCTTGGCGTTGGGCCGGCCGACCCGCGGGTAGCGCTGGCGCACCACCGTCGCGCCGGCGGGACCCACGTCCACGCGGTCGACGACGTCGACGCCGGTCTGGTCGACGAACGTCAGCGCGATCTTCTTCTCGTCGGGGCCCCACCAGTAGCCGGTGAAGCGGTGCAGCTCCTCCTGGGCGATGAACTCGGCGGTCGCCCAGCTCTTCAGCTCGTCGCCGCCCTTGGTCAGGGCGCGCTCCTTCCCGCCCGCCAACGGCAGGACGTAGAGGTTGTCGCCGCGCACATAGGAGGCGAAGCCGCCCTTGGGCGAGATCTTGCCGTCCACCTCGTCGCCCGGCGTCTGGGTCAGCCGGCGGACCTGGCCGCTCGCCCGCTCGTAGAGCCAGAGGTCGCCGGCGACCGGGGCCAGGATGTAGCGGCCCTGCTCGTCCCAGCCGTATTCGACGACGCCGCGGGTCTTCAGGCCCTGCCGCTCGCGCCGGCTCTTCTCGGCCTCGGAGAGGTCTTGGGCGCCGGCCGACAGCGCCCGGCCGTCGATCAGCGTCCTGGGCGCGCCGCCGGCCACGTCGGCGATCCAGAGGTCGGTGACGTCCACGTCGTCGGCCTTGGCCTTCAGGTAGGTCACCGCCGAGCCGTCCGGCGCGAGCGCCACGCCGCGCGCCTGCGGCCCCGACAGGTCAGGGCTGGCGAACACCCGCTCGGGGGTCAGGACTTCGGCGTGGGCGAGGCTGAGCGACATGCAGGCGGCCACCGCGGCTAGGGCGAGCTTCAATGGAATCCCCGGACTTCGACGCGAGCGAAATGAACCGAAAGCCGGGCGATTGCCAAGCGTCGCCCTCTCTCGATCGTCATCGCCCGGCTTGTCCGGGCGACCCATGAACACAGGTAGCGCGGGAGAGGTCGCCAAACGGCGCGCCAATCACCGGACGCGGAGATCATGGGTGGCCCGGACAAGCCGGGCCATGACGATCATAAATAAATTCTGCCGTTTAGCGCATTTCGCTAACTGCCCGGGCCGGTCCAGGCGGCGAGCGGATTGAGCACGAAGACCGCGCCCTTGGGATCGACGCCCAGCTCGGCCCAGGTGAAGGCAAGTTCCGCCTGGCCCATGGCGAACGACTTGCAGGCGTCGACGTGCTTGCGGGCGAAGGCGAGCGCGACCGTGCCCGCGCGGCGCTCCAGGAAGAAGGTGAAGTCGGGCTTCGCGGTGCAGCCGTTCGAGGCGACGCGGATGGTCAGCGCCTCGCGACCGGCGACCGCCGAATAGAGCGGCTCCAGCTCGGCCAGCGGCGCGGGCGAGCCGGCGGGCGTCACGCCCACGGTCGCGCAGCCGCCGAGCGCCAGGGAGGCCAGGAGGAAGAGCCTGCGATTCATCGGCCCCACTCCGCCACAGCCGGGCGCGCAAAGCAAAAGGCCCCGGATCGCTCCGGGGCCCAGATCCTCCCCGCAGGGGGAGGTGTCAGCGAAGCTGACGGAGGGGGTTTCCGCGAGCGAGCCAGGAGATGAAACCCCCTCACCCGCTGCGCGGGAGCTCCCCCACCGGGCCGCTTGCGGCCCGGCCCCCATCGCTTCGCGATCCACCCCCAGAGGGGGTGGATGGGGGAGCAACTATCAGGACGCGTAGAACTCGATGACGAGGTTGGGTTCCATCTTCACCGGATAAGGCACCTCGGCCAGCTCAGGCATGCGGATGTACTTGGCGCTCATGCCCTTGCCGTCGACCTCGATGTAGTCGGGCGTGTCGCGCTCCTGCGACTGCAGGGCTTCCAGAACCAGGGCCATGTTGCGCGAGCGCTCGCGCACCGAGACCACGTCGCCGGGCTTCACGCGGTAGGAGGGGATGTTCACCCGCTTGCCGTTGACCATCACGTGCCCGTGGTTGACGAACTGGCGGGCCGCGAACGGGGTCGGCACGAACTTGGCGCGGTAGACGATGGCGTCCAGCCGGCTCTCGAGCAGCGAGATCAGGTTCTCGGAGGTGTTGCCTTTGCGGCGAGCGGCCTCCTGGTAGATCCGGCTGAACTGCTTCTCGGTCAGGTTGCCGTAGTAGCCCTTCAGCTTCTGCTTGGCGCGCAGCTGCAGGCCGAAGTCGGAGACCTTCTGCTTGCGGCGCTGGCCGTGCTGGCCGGGGCCGTAGGCCCGCGCGTTGATCGGAGATTTCGGGCGGCCCCAGATGTTCTCGCCCATCCGGCGGTCGAGCTTGTACTTGGCGCTATGGCGCTTGGACATTCAGACACTCTCTTCGACCCGAGCCGGCGCTTCCGGAGATGGAAGCGCGATTTCAACGGCGGCGTTCGCGTCAACCCGTCATAGGTCCCGGACCACGCGGGCCAAGGCCCGGCGGCAGGAGGCGCGGTGTATGCCCATGGGCCCCTCTGGAGTCAAGTTTTGGTCCGGGCGGCAAGGCGGGCGCTGGCCTCCCGCGCCTCGTCCCACCAGCGCCGGACCAGCTCGCCGGGCTCGCCGGGCTGGGCGAGCTTCACCGCCTGGCCGGCCCACAGCGACATCATCTCCGGATCGCCACGCTCCTGGGCGGCGGCCCGCAGCGGCTGGGTCAGCCGGTTCTGGACCGGATAGGTCGGGACCTCGGGTTCGTGCGGCCGCATCTCGCGGATGAAGCGGTTCTCGAGGCCGCGCGCGTGCCGGCCCGAAAACGCCCGCGTCAGCGTCGTGGGATCGTCGCCCGCCTCGCGGATGGCCCGCTGCCAGACGGGGCCTGTGATCGCCCCCTCGGCGAGCAGGAACGCCGAACCCATCTGCACCGCGTCAGCGCCGAGGGCGAGCGCGGCGGCGACGCCGCGGCCGTCCATGATCCCGCCGGCCGCGATCACCGGCAGGTCCACCGCCTGGCGCACGGTGGCGACCAGGGCCATCGTCCCGATCAGGCTGGCCTCGGTCTCCTTGAGGAAGTTGCCGCGGTGGCCGCCGGCTTCCATGCCCTGCGCGCAGATCCCGTCGGCGCCCGCCTCGGCCCAGGCGCGGGCCTCGGCGACGGTGTTGGCCGTGCCGACCACCAGGGTCCCGGCGGCCTGCAGCGCCTCGACGCTCTCGCGGCCGATGTTGTCGAAGGCGAACGAGGCGACCGGCGGGGCGGCGCGTAGCACCGCCTCGAACTGCGCCTGGAAATCGTGGCCGAACCGGTTGGGACGTTCCGGCAGGGGCACGCCCATTTCGTCGTACAGCGGCTTCAGGGTGGCGAGCGCGCGGTCGAGCTCCTCGGCCGAGGGCTGCTGGCGTTGCGAGACCAGCAGGTTCAGGGCGAACGGCGCATCGGTTCCGGCCCGGACCATGGCGGCGGCGGCCTCGATGTCCTCGGGCGCGAAGGCGACGCCGGCCACCGAGCCCAGGCCGCCGGCGCGGCTGACCGCCAGCGCCATCTCCGGCGAAGACGCTCCGCCCATTGGCGCCTGGACGATCGGGATCGGCAGGCTCTCCAGCAATTCGGCCAGGCTCATGCGTCGCTCCTCTTCTGGGCCGTCGTCTGGGCCGTCTTCTGGGCAGTCTTCTGGCGCGCCAGCTTCTCCAGCACCTTGCCGCGGCCCCTGGAGAGGGCGGTGACGACGCCACGGAACGTGCGCACCTCCTGGTCGCTGAAGCTGGCGCGGGCGAGCGCGGCGCGCAGGTTCTGCACCATCGAGGGCTTCTTCTCCGGCGGGTGGAAGAAGCCGGAGGCGTCGAGCTCGGCCTCCAGGTGCTCGTAGAGGCCTAGCATGGCGGATGCGGCGGCCGGTGGCGCGGCCGCCCGGAAGATCGCCGGCGGCGCGTCCGCCTGCGTCAGGCGCCACTCGTAGCAGGCGATCGCCACCGTCTGGGCCAGGTTGAGCGACCGGAAGCGCGCGTCCACCGGCAAGGTCACCACCGCCTGGCAAAGCGCGATGTCGGCGGTCTCCAGCCCCGCGCGCTCGCCGCCGAACAGCAGTCCGGTGCGCTGGCCGCCGGCGGCGGCGTCGGCGAGCTCGGCGGCGGCCGCCCGGGGGGTCAGCACCGGCAGCTGCAGCTCGCGCGGCCGCGCCGTCGTGGCGTAGACGCGCTGCAGGTCGGCGATGGCGTCCTCGACGCGGCCGAACACCTGGGCGGCGTTCAGCGGCCAGTCGGCGCCTGAGGCCGAGGCCCAGGCGCGCTCCTGCGGCCAGCCGTCCCGGGGATTGACCAGGCGCAGGTCGGCCAAGCCGAAGTTGGCCATCACCCGGGCCGCCGCGCCGATGTTTTCGCCAAGCTGCGGCGCGTTCAGGATAATGACAGGCGCCGCAGGAGAAGCTCCGCTCATGAGCCGGTTACAATCGCTTGCACCCTCCGATGCAAGCCTTGGAAGTGCGATCCTGGACCGGCGCGGCGTGCTGACCGGCGGGGCCAGCCTGGTGCTGGCCGCCTGCAGCCGCGAGCCGCCGCTGACCGCGTCGCGCACCCCGCCGCTGAAGATGGACGCGCTGAATACGGAGGTCGCGGCGCTGGCCCAACGCGCGCTGCCCGGCGTGCTGGGCGTGGGGCTGATGAACCTGGAAAGCGGCGAGCACTTCACCTGGCAGGGCGACCGGCCGTTCCCGATGCAGAGCGTCTTCAAGCTGCCGCTGGGCGCAGCCGTGCTGGCCGAGGTGGACGCGGGCCGCCTCGCGCTCTCCGAAACCCTGACCGTGACGCCGGAAGCGCTGTCGCCGCCCTGGTCGCCGATCGCCGACGCCTACCCAGCGCGCAGCGCCTACACCATCGACGAGCTGCTGACCGCCGCGGTCGGCGAAAGCGACAACACCGCCGCCGACATGCTGATGAAGCGGATCGGCGGGCCGGGCGCGGTCACCGCCTGGCTGGTCGCCCAGCACATCGTCGAGACCCGCGTCGACCGCTATGAGCGCGACGTGCAGTGCGACGTCGCCGGGATGGCCTCGTTCCGCCCGGCCTGGAAGGGGGCGGCGTTCGGCGCGGCCAAGGCCGGCGTGCCGCCGGAGCGGCGCCGCGCGGCCATGCTGGCCTACATGGCCGATCCTCGCGACACGACCACGCCGCGCAGCATGCTGACGCTCCTGAAGGCGCTCGACGCCGGCGGACTGATCTCGGCCCAGTCCACCCGCAAGCTGCTGGCGATCATGCTGCGCGGCTCGCGGGGGAACGACCGGCTGCGCGCCGGCCTGCCGGCGGACGCCAGCTTCGCGCACAAGCCGGGGACATCGGGCACGGACCAGGGGCTGAGCGCCGCCTTCAACGACGTCGGGATCTTCACGCTGAAGGACCGGCGCAGCTATGCCGCCGCCGCCTTCCTCAGCGGCTCGACGGCGAGCGACGCTGAGCGCGCCGCCCTCTTCGCCGACCTCGCCCGCGCCATGGTCCGCAACGTCGGCTAGGCCGAGGGCTTGGCGCCGGCCGCTGGGCCGCACCCCACGAGCCTTTGCGTCGGCGGCCCGGCCCGCTATACGGCCCGGCAATCTCTCAGTTCTCGCGCGGAGCGCCCGTCCCTCATGGCCAAGATCAAAGTCGCCAACCCCGTCGTCGACCTCGACGGGGACGAGATGACCCGCATCATCTGGCAGATGATCAAGGACAAGCTGATCTTCCCGTTCCTGGACCTGGAGATCGAGTACTACGACCTGGGGATGGAGCACCGCGACGCCACCGACGACAAGGTGACCGTCGAGGCGGCCGAGGCGATCAAGCGGGTGGGCGTCGGCATCAAGTGCGCCACCATCACGCCGGACGAGGCCCGGGTGAAGGAATTCAACCTGAAGAAGATGTGGAAGTCGCCGAACGGCACGATCCGCAACATCCTGGACGGCGTCGTCTTCCGTGAGCCGATCATCTGCCGCAACGTGCCCCGGCTGATCCCCGGCTGGACGCAGCCGATCATCATCGGCCGCCACGCCTTCGGCGACCAGTACCGCGCCACCGACTTCAAGGTGCCGGGCGCCGGGAAGCTCAGGATGACCTGGGAGGGCGAGAACGGCGACAAGCTGGAGTTCGACGTGTTCGACTTCCCGGCGGCCGGCGTCGCCATGGGGATGTACAACCTCGACGCCTCGATCCGCGAGTTCGCCCACGCCTGCCTGAACTACGGGCTGGCGCGCGGCTATCCGGTCTACCTGTCGACCAAGAACACCATCCTCAAGACCTACGATGGGCGCTTCAAGGACATCTTCGCCGAGGTGTTCGAGGCCGAGTATGCGGCCAAGTACAAGGAAGCGGGCCTGGTCTACGAGCACCGGCTGATCGACGACATGGTCGCCTCGGCGCTGAAGTG
>JBJMQX010000068.1:0-9751 GCA_045802455.1 Phenylobacterium sp.
AACGAAGGCATCATCCTGATCGCCGCCACCAACCGGCCCGACGTGCTGGACCCGGCGCTGCTGCGCCCCGGCCGCTTCGACCGCCAGGTCGTCGTGCCCAACCCGGACGTCAACGGCCGCGAGCGCATCCTGCGGGTGCACATGAAGAACGTGCCGCTCGCCGCCGACGTCGAGACAAAGGTCATCGCCCGCGGCACGCCCGGCTTCTCCGGCGCCGACCTCTCCAACCTGGTCAACGAGGCGGCCCTGATGGCCGCGCGGAAGAACCGCCGCATGGTCACCATGCGCGACTTCGAAGAGGCCAAGGACAAGGTGATGATGGGCTCGGAGCGCCGCTCCATGGTCATGACCGAGGAGGAGAAGCGCAACACCGCCTATCACGAGGGCGGCCACGCCCTGGTGGCGCTGACGGTCCCCTCCACCGACCCGGTTCACAAGGCCACGATCATCCCGCGCGGCCGCGCGCTGGGCATGGTGATGCAGCTGCCGGAAGGCGACCGCTACTCCATGAACTACGAGCAGATGACCTCGCGGCTCGCGATCCTGATGGCCGGCCGCGTCGCCGAGGAGCTGATCAACGGCAAGGACAAGATCACCTCGGGCGCGTCCAACGACATCCAGGCGGCCACGGGCCTCGCCCGCAACATGGTCACCCGCTGGGGCTACTCCGACAAGCTGGGCCTCGTCTCCTACGGCGACAACCAGGAGGAGGTGTTCCTCGGCCACTCGGTGTCGCGCACCCAGAACGTCTCCGAGGAGACCGCCAAGGTGATCGACGCCGAAGTGAAGCGGCTGGTCCAGGCAGGCTACGTCGAGGCCAAGCGCATCCTCACCGAGAAACTCGACGACCTGCACACGCTCGCCAAGGCCCTGCTCGAGTACGAGACCCTCTCGGGCGACGAGATCGTGAATGTGCTGAAGGGCGTGGCGCCCAGCCGCGATGAAAGCGAGGCCAAGCGCCCGACCGGTCCCGCCGTCGCGGTGCCGATCACGCCCAGGCCGGCCGACCATCCGGAGCCCGCCGCGGGCTGAGGTCCCGGCAGAGGCTTGGCAAGACCAAGGGCGGTCGCCGGTGACGAGGCCGCCCTTTCTCGTGGGCGCTCGTTCTCCGGGGATGCGCGGCCTGCTATCAGCGCGGCCATGAATGGCTCAGAGCCTCAGCGTTCAGCGTCCCCAGTCCAGGTATGGGGTGTGATCAACGTGACGCCGGACAGCTTCTCCGAGGGCGGCCGCTTCGCCGAGCCGGCGGCGGCGCTGGCCCAGGCGCGGCGGCTGATCGCAGAGGGCGCCGACGTGCTCGACATCGGCGGCGAGTCGACGCGTCCGGGAGCGGACCCGGTCAGCGAGGCTGAGGAGATCGCCCGCGTCGTCCCGCTGATCGCCGCGATCCGCGCCGAGAGCGCCATCCCGATCTCCGTCGACACCATGAAGCCGGCCGTCGCCCGCGCGGCGATCGCGGCCGGGGCGGCGGTCTGGAACGACGTGACGGCGCTGCGCCATTCATCGGAAAGCCTGGAAACCGCCGCGGAGCTCGGCTGCCAGGTGGTGCTGATGCACATGCAGGGCGAGCCCCGGACCATGCAGGCCGAGCCGCACTATGACGATGTGGTGGCCGAGGTCGCGGGGTTCCTGGAGAGCCGCGCGCAGGCCGCGATCACGGCGGGCGTGGCGCGGGACAGGATCTGGCTCGATCCGGGCCTCGGCTTCGGCAAGCACAGGACCCGCCACAACCTGCCGCTGCTGGCCGGGCTGGACCGCATCGTGGCGCTGGGCTTTCCGGTGTTGCTGGGCGCAAGCCGCAAGAGCTTCATCGGCGCGCTGGACGCCGGCGGGAAATCCGCCGACCGGAGGCTCGGCGGCTCGCTCGCCGCGGCGCTGTGGGGCGCCCGGACCGGAGTCGCCGCGGTGCGCGTCCACGACGTCGCCGAGACCGTCCAGGCGCTCGCCGTCTGGAGCGCGATCGCTCAGGCGGGCAGCACGGCGCGGTAGCGCTCGCCGATCTCCTTCTCCCTGGCCCAGGTCCAGGGCGTGCGGATGGCGTCGGCCGCGCCGGGCAGGGCCTCGAGGAAGGCGTGCCAGCCGGCCAAGGCGTTCAGGCCCACGCGGCTGAGCGCCGTCTGGGTGAGCGTCAGCCGGCATCCTTCGCCGTCCGGCTCGAGCTCGTAGCGCACCACGGAATCCGGATGCGTCTCGTGCGGCCAGGTGTGGGCCAGCAGGCGCGGCGGATCGAACCCCACGATCTCCCCGTCCATGTCGCCGTTCCCACCCTCGAACCGCAGCCGGTAGTGACCAGCCAGGCGCGGATCGATCTCGACCGTGGTGAACCAGTCGGCGACGCGCTCGGGCACGGTCAGCGCCGCCCAGACCTTCTCCACAGGCTTCCGGATGCGCCGCTCCAGCACGATGTCGTAGAAGCCGTCGCCGCGGTCGACCACCCGGCCGAGCGCATCGTCGATGAGGGCAGGGAAGGGACCAGGCGTCATTGTTCGTCCTCCAGATGCCGCTCCAGGGCGTCGAGGCGGCTGGCCCAGCCGCGGCGATAGGGGGCCAGCCACGCGTCCACCTCGGCGAGCCTGCGCGCATCCAGCCGGTAGAGCCGCCGCTGGCCCTCCGCCCGCACGGTGACGAGGCCCGCCTCGCGCAGCACCTTCAGGTGCTTGGAGACGCCGGGCTGGCTGATCGACAGGGCCTCCACCAGCTCGCCCGCCGGCCGCTCGCCGCCGCGCAGCAGGTCGAGGATGCTCCGGCGGTTCGGTTCGGCAAGGGCTTCGAACGGGTTCATGGAATAAGTATCACCCTATAGAAATATAACTGTCAAGTTATGTGCGTCGTCCCTCGTGGCAGGCTATTCGCTGGCCCATGTCGCAGATGGGCCGAGTCCTGATCATCGCCGGCTCGGATTCCGGCGGCGGCGCGGGGATCCAGGCCGACATCAAGACGGTCACCGCGCTCGGCGGCTACGCGGCGACGGCGATCACCGCGGTGACGGTCCAGAACACGCTGGGGGTCAGCGCGGCCTATCCAATGCCGGCCGATGTCATCGTCGCCCAGGCCCGCGCGGTGCTGGACGACATCGGTGCCGACGTCATCAAGACCGGGATGCTGGGGGATGTCGAAGCGGTCGAGGCGGTAGCCCGCCTGCTCGACGGGGCCGCCCTGCCGGCGGTGATCGACCCGGTGATGGTCGCCAAGGCCGGCGCCCGGCTCCTCTCCACCGAGGCCATCGCGTCGGTCCGCGACCTGCTGGTCCCGCGCGCCGCGCTGCTCACGCCCAACGCGCCCGAGGCCGAGACCCTGACCGGGCTTGCGGTCGAGACCACCGACGACCTGCGCCGGGCAGGCGAGGCGCTGCTGCGCCTGGGCGCCGGCGCCGTGCTGATGAAGGGCGGCCACATCCCCGGCCCGCGCGTGGTCGACGTCCTGATGACCTCCTACGGCGAGACAGCGCTGGAGGGCGAGCGGATCGAGACCCGCCATACCCACGGCACCGGTTGCACGCTGGCCTCGGCCTGCGCCACCGGCTTGGCCCAGCGGCTCTCGCTCGAGGCGGCCGCGACGCGCGCCTGGGACTACGTCCACCGCGCCATGCTGCAGGCGCCCGGCCTCGGCGGCGGCCACGGCCCGCTCGACCACGGCTGGCCGCTCAGGGGCAAGGCGTGAGCGAGCCTCTGGAAGCGCGCCTGGAAGCCATCGTCCGGGCCGCGCCCAGCCTAATGCGCGTGCTGGAGACCGCCCGCGAGCTGGCGCTGCCCGACTGGCTGATCTTCTCGGGCGCGGTCTACCAGCGGGTGCTGAACCATCTCACCGGCCGCGGCCCGGACTACGGGATAAAGGACTACGACCTCGGCTATTTCGACGGCTCGGACCTCTCCTACGAGGCCGAGGACGTCGTCATCCGGCGCGTGGCCGCGGCCTTCCAGCCGCCGCTGCGCGATCTGGTGGAGGTGCGCAACCAGGCCCGCGTGCACCTCTGGTTCGAGGCCAAGTTCGCAGAGCCGTACGCGCCGCTCGCCCGCACCGCAGAGGCGCTGGAGCGGTTCGTCAGCCCGCTGTTCTCGGTCGGCGTGCGGCTGGAGCCCGACGATCGCCTGACCGTCATCGCGCCCTTCGGCCTCCAAGACCTGTTCTCCCTCAGGCTGCGCCCGAACCCGATCCGCAAGACCGCCGGCTTCGCCCGCACCGCCGCCTCCGCCGCCGCCCGCTGGCCCGAGCTCAGCATCGAACTCCCGAGCAATTAGCCACTTGCCTAATTCCTGGACGTCGCTATGTGGGAGCCCTGTGTAGGGGATACCGCCATGCGCCAGTGGACCATCGACGCCTTCGCCGCCGAAGCCTTCAAGGGCAACCCGGCCTGCGTGGTCGAGCCAATGGCCGCCTGGCCGGACGCAGCCTGGATGCAGGCGCTGGCCGCCGAGAACAACCAGGCCGAGACCGCCTTCCTGCTGAAGACGGACGATCCGGCGCGCTTTGGCCTGCGGTGGTTCACGCCGGCCCTGGAGGTGCCGCTCTGCGGCCACGCCACCCTGGCCAGCGGCCACGCTCTGCTGAGCGAGCTTGGCGCCGACGCCGATGCGCTGACCTTCGACACCAAGTCGGGGCCGCTGATCGTGCGGCGCTCGGGCGACGTCTATGAGATGGATTTCCCGGCGCAGCCGCCGCGCCGAATCGACACCCCGCCAGGCCTGGCAGAGGCCCTGGGCGCCGAGCCGCAGGAGGTCTGGGCGGCGTCCTACATCGTCGCCGTGCTGCAGGACGAGGCCGCGGTGCACGCCGTGAAGCCCGACCTCGTCGCTCTGGAGCGGGTCTCCAGCGCCGCCACCCAGGGCCGCGGCAATGTCGGCGTCGCCGCCGTGGCCGATGCCGGCCGCCCCTACGATATCGTCGACCGGTTCTTCGCACCGGGGTCGGGCATCGCCGAGGATCCCGCGACCGGCTCGCTGCACTGCATCCTCAGCCCGCTGTTCGCCGAGAAGCTCGGCCGCGCCCGCCTGCGTTTCCGCCAGGCCTATCCCGGCCGGGGCGGCGACCTCGACTGCGAGCATCGCGGCGAGCGCGTGCTGCTCCGCGGCCGCGCGGTGACGGTGGCCGACGCGCGCCTGCGGATCGCCTGACCGACGAAGAGCGCCCCCGGATCGCTCCGGGGGCGCAGGGCTTCAGATTAGTCCAGATCGGCTTAGCGGCGCCAACGCTCGCCATAGCGGAAGCGATCGTTCGTGGCATAGCGGCTGGTCGCTGCCTCGATCCGGCTCACGGTGTTCTCGAGCCGGCGGACTTCCCATGGGCGCGCCTGGCCGGTCTCGACGCGATAGGCCAGCGGCTGCACCGCCCGCAGCTGGAAGCGAAGGTCGCGCGCCTCGCTCCAGGAAATCGCGCCGTTCCGCGCCGCGTTGGTGATCCGCCAGCTCAGGCGGTCGAGGTTGGACGGGCTCAGACGGCCGGTGTCCTGAGCGTAGCCATAGTGGTTCCAAGGCTGCGCTTGGACGGCGACGGTCGAGACGGCGCTGACGGCAAGCGCGGAAGCCCCGATCAGAGCAATCTTCTTCAGCTTCAGCATGATCAGTTCCTCGCTTTTCGGTCCCTCGTCCCCGGGTTTCCCCGAGGTTGGGCCTCAAAACTCCATTCGCGCTGGATTGGTTCTCGGAAAAACCGCTCCAGGCCATGGCCCGCGGGATTGCGGTCCATGGGCTGCGAGGAAACCATTCCCGGCCTGACCGCAGCCTGAGGCTGGCGTTGGCCGCGGTTCAGCTTCGCGGAGTTCCTAGGCGATCTGGGCCGTGGCCGTGCGCGGCCCGCCGGTGGCCGCGGCGTTGAGCGCGGCGCTGATCGCCTCGTAGAGCTTGGCGATCTCGATCGGCTTGGCGACGTGGCCGTCCATGCCGGCGGCCATGTACTCTTCGACCTGGTAGGTGAGCGCGTTGGCGGTGAGCGCCACGATCGGCGTGCGCCTGCGCTTCTCGTCGGTCTCGACGGCGCGGATCTCGCGGGCCGCGTCGATGCCGTCCATCACCGGCATCTGGATGTCCATCAGGATCAGGTCGTAGCCGCCCACCCGCCAGGCGTCGACCGCCTGGCGGCCGTCGGCGACGATGTCGATATCGATGCCCAGCGATTCCATGACCGCGGCCAGTACCTGCTGGTTGGTCGGGTTGTCCTCGGCGGCCAGCAGACGCAGGTTGCGGTCGTCCGCGCCGGCGACGGCGGCGGCTTCTTCGCTCTCGGTGGCCTCGCCGCGGCCCAGCGGCAGCTCGACGGTGAAGGTCGAGCCCTCGCCCTCGAGGCTTGCGACGTTGATCGCGCCGCCCATCATCTGGGTCAGCTCGCGGCAGATCGCCAGGCCCAAGCCCGTGCCGCCGAAGCGCCGGGTCGCGGAGTTGTCCGCCTGGGTGAACTTCTCGAACAGGGCCGGCAGCTTCTCGGGCGCGATGCCGACGCCGGTGTCGCGCACGACGATGCGCAGGGCGCCGGTCTCCGCATTGACGTCCACGTTGGCGCTGACGTCGCCGTGCGGCGTGAACTTGACCGCGTTCGAAAGCAGGTTGCCGACGATCTGGCGCAGGCGGTCGCTGTCGCCGCGCCACCAGCCCTTGGCCTCGTCGGCCACGTCGAAGGTGAAGGCCTGGTTCTTGGTCCCGGCCAGCACCTGGAAGGTCTCCACGGTCGCGGTCAGCGACGCCTCGATGTCGAAGTCGTCCTTGATCAGGCTGAGCTTGCCGGCCTCGATCTTGGAAAGGTCCAGCACGTCGTTCAGCACCGCCAGCAGCAGGCCTCCAGACTGGCGGATGATCGCCAGCCGTTCGCGCTGCACCGGCGCGAGCTCGCCCATCGACATCACCTCGGCCATCGCCAGCACGCCGTTCAGCGGCGTGCGAATCTCGTGGCTCATGTTGGCCAGGAACTGGGTCTTCAGCACATTGGCCGCGTTGGCCTCGTCGCGCGCGGCCTCCAGGTCGCGCATCGCCCGCTTCAGGTCCTCCTCCCGTTCGCCCAGCTTCGCGACCAGGTGGTTGAAGCTGGCGGTCAGGCTGCGGAATAGCTCGTCCTGCGCCGTCACCTCGACCGGCTTGAAGCTGCCGCCCTCGGCCACCTCGTGCATGGCCTCGGACAGGCGCTGCACGGGCGCGATCACCCGGTGCGCCAGGCTGCGGGCCAGGAACATCGCCACGCCGACGCCGCCGAACAGCAGGGTGGATGTGAGCGCGATGAACTGCGGCAAGAGCGGCGTTAGCGCCGGGCGCTGCACCTTCAGCGTCAGCTTGCCGACCGACTTGCCCCCGACGACGGCGTCGCGGGTGATCACTTCGAGCTCGGCGCCTTTCGGGGCGCCGCGATCGAAGCTGGAAACGATGTGCCCTTGGGCGTCGCTGAGCTGCGCCGCCACGATGGTCTTGGTGCGGGCGAGCGCGGTCACCACGCCGGCGCTCTGGCTGCGGTCGCCCAGCTGCAGGGAGCCCGTCGCGGTTCCGGCGGCGACCTCGGCCAGCGTCTGGTGCATCTGGTGCGACTGCGTGCGCGCCACCGCCCACTGCTGCAGCATGAAGGTCGTGCACGCCGCCGCCAGGACCACCACCGCCGTGATCAGGCCGACCTTCGCCACGCGCATGTGGAAAGTTGCGGTCGGCGGGGCGCCGGGGATGCCGGGGGGGTTCGTCATGACGCTCGCGGTTAGGCCGATCGTGCCTCCGCTCTAGCGGAACAATCCTAACGCTTCGCTTCGACACAACCTGGGAGAGTCGCCGACCCGAGCGGCCATTTAACCAAAAAGCGTGGCCATGGCGCCACAGGTACAACCGCCATGCGAAAAAAATATGGTTAACAACCGATGAATCGCTTGCGGGAAGGTTAAGCTTCTATTTACCGTAAGTGGTGGTTGTTCATCTCTCTCGGGGATCTCGCGATATGGAAAAGGCCTTTGTGGCTCAGCGGGTGGCGAAGAAGCTGTTCGTGACCGAAGCCGCCGTCGACGGCGCGCTGGCGGAAGCCGCGGAGCTGATGAGCGACCTGCTCTCGGCCCGCAAGGAAGTGCACACCTCGATGGTGTTCGCCGATGACGTGCAAGTGAAGCTGATGGAGGCCATGAAGGCCCTCAGCGACGCCCGCACCGCCATGGTCGGCGTCCACAACGAGCTCAACGAGGCCAAGCTGCGCCTCGGCATCCGCGCCAAGATGCTCGGTTTCGAAGACAAGCCGCACCTCCTGGCCAAGGAAGAGGCAGCGGCGGCCCGCAAGGCCGTCTGACAAGATTGTTGCAATAGATTAACTGGTGTTGCGTCCCTAATGCGTTAGGGGCGCAACATCATGCTGTTTGCACCAATCGTTCTGCTGCTCATCTGCCTGAGCCTCGGCATCTGCGCCCTGGCTCTGTGGCAGGGTGAAATGCCCGAGCGGGTGGCCGCCGGCCTGCTCATCGTCAGCGTGGTGCTGACGACCGTGCTCAGCAAGTTCGGCATCCCTAATTTTCCCCTGGTCGAACTGGTGACGGACGCCGTCGCGGCGGTGGGATTCCTCGTGCTGACGCTCCGCTACGGCAACCTCTGGCTGGGCGCCACGATGCTGTTCTGCGCGGCGCAGTTCAGCCTTCACTCTTTCTACCTGGTGACCGAGCGGCCGCACGATCTGTTCCACGCCATCGTCAACAACGTCGATGTCATGGGCATCGTGCTCAGCATGGCCATAGGAACGGCGCTGGCGGTTCGCCGGCGATTCGCGCAGCGCCGGTCGGCTCGCGGGGCCAGCGCAGCTTAAGGTCGCACTCAGAATCTTTGTCTTGCACTGCAGCAAGAACGCTGGCTTCTGGCCGGCGGGCCACGCCCTCCCAACGGGGCGCTGCCTATCTGCAAGGATAGGAGACACTGCAGTGACCACCCTCGCCAAGCCGGCGATGCGCCCCGCGCGTCCCGAGTTCTCATCCGGACCTTGTGCAAAACGTCCTGGATGGTCCCCTGAAAACCTCAGCGCCGCCGTCCTCGGCCGTTCGCACCGCTCGAAGCTGGGCAAGGCGCGGCTGAAGGAGGCGATCGACCGCACCCGCGAGGTGCTGGAGGTCCCCGACGACTTCCGCATCGGCATCGTGCCCGGCTCCGACACCGGAGCGGTGGAGATGGCCCTGTGGTCGATGCTGGGCCCCAGGCCCGTGCAGCTGCTGGCCTTCGAAAGCTTCGGCAAGGACTGGGTGACCGACGTCACCAAGCAACTGAAGCTGGACGCCGAGGTGCTGGACGCGCCCTACGGCGAGCTGCCCGACCTTTCCCGGGTGCGGCCCGACGCCGATTTCGTGTTCACCTGGAACGGCACGACCTCCGGCGTGCGCGTGCCGAACGCCGAGTTCATCGCGGATGACCGCGAAGGGATCACCATCTGCGACGCGACCAGCGCTGCCTTCGCCCAGACGCTCGACTGGGCCAAGCTCGATGTCGTCACCTTCTCCTGGCAGAAGGCGCTGGGCGGCGAGGCGGCGCACGGCGTCCTGATCCTCTCGCCCCGCGCGGTCGCCCGCCTGGAGAGCTACAGCCCGCCCTGGCCGCTGCCGAAGCTGTTCCGGATGACAAAAGGCGGCAAGCTCAACGAGGAGATCTTCGAGGGCTCGACGATCAACACGCCCTCGATGCTCTGCGTCGAGGACTACCTCGATGCCCTCAAGTGGGCGGCCTCCATCGGCGGCCTGCCCGAGATGCAGCGGCGCGCCGATGCGAACCTGGGCGTGCTCGAGGCCTGGGCGCAGAAGACCGGCTGGGTGTCGTTCCTGGCGGCCGAT